>NZ_JBJZOJ010000051.1:0-58152 GCF_047200655.1 Streptomyces sp. MS06 | reverse complement strand
CAGCCGAGACCCGCCGGGAGCGCTGCCGGTCCGCCGGCTGCCGTGCCGGGTCGTGCGCTGCCGGGTTCGCCCGGAGAGCCGGTGGGCCGCTGCCGGGGCCGGAGAACGCCCGGGGTGCGGCATCGCGGACGCCGTCGTCGGGAGTGGTGAAGGGGGTGTCGGGCTGCATGTGTGGCTGCTTCTTCTGTGCGGTCGTCTGCCGCACGCCGGTAAGCACGACGCCCGGTCGGGAGCCGGGGTAGCGACGGGGCTCGGGCGGCACTCCCCGGCCGAGCTCTCCGCCACTCAGCTGAACGCAGCGGGCGTCCCCCCAGGTCACGCACGCGAGATGCGCGGACTCCCGGACCGGCATCGGGACGAGCGGTCGTCGCGGCGAGCGGGCAGACCGCGGAAACATGGGGCGCCGCCGGGCGCGCGGCCGTCGCGGTCGACCGCCGCCCAGGGGCCGCCGCACGCGTCCCGGTCGTCACTCCCCCGTGGGACCGTCACCGACGGGGGGCGGCGTGTCGTCCCGCCGGGCGGTGAGGTCGGGAACGGAGCCCTGGGCCGCGGTACCGGGACGCAGGCGCCCCGACCGCCGCGCCCCGGGACGCCTGCTGCCGGCCGGAGCGCCGGGTCGGACCCGGCGCCTCACCGGTCCGCGGTCGTCGCCCGTGGCAGTACCGGAAGCGCGGCTCGGCCGCCTCCCGCCACGGGCCCGGACGCGTCGGTGGGCGGCAACCGCGCCGGGCCTCGGCCGCGTGGATGCCGAGGCGGCGGGCTCTCCCGCGGCGGCAGGCGGCGAGAGGAGGTCACCGGCGTCGTCCGAGCTGCTCTTCGCCGCAGCACGGTTCCCGCGGTCTCCGTCGTCCTCTCCGTCCGTCGCACCGCTGCCGGGCCGCGGGCCGCGATCCGTCGCCACGGCACGTCCGCCGCGCCGCGGGGAGGCGGGCGCCGGCCGGTGGTCGGCCCGCCCGTTCCGCTCCGGCCGCTCCACTTGGGCGCGACCGCTCCGTCGGCGGGCCCGGCGGTCCGCACGCAGGCAGCGCCGGACCGTCTCCGGGTCCAGGCCCTCGTTGACAGCCTGGTGGAGCAGGCGGGCGAAGAGGTAGTCGGGGTCAGCTCCCAGGGCCATCGCCAGGGCCTCCCTGGCCTCGATGCCGTCACCGCCGGACCAGGCGACCCATCCGGCGAGGCTGAGCGGAGCCGCGGCGTGTTCGCGGTACGGGCCGACACAGCGGCGGGCGAGGGCGCGCCAGAGGCGGAGCGCCGGTCCGGCCTCGTCGCCCTCCATCCATGCGGCCAGCCGGTCGCGGGTCGTCCTGTCCTGGAGGCCGAGGATCATTCGCGCGGCCTCGTCGTGGGCGAGGAGTCCGTCGTCGCGGCGGTCCGCCGGGAGCATCCCTGCGGCGGGCGGCGCCCCGGCGAGGCGCCGGACGAGTCGCTCCGCGAGCTCGACCGTCTCCTCGGCGACGGCCGCGACGCCGGCGTCGTCGAGCATCCTGGGCAGCAGGTCGAGGCCGGCGGCGTCCAGCGCAGCCTCCTGCTCCGGCGCCGGGGCGGTCTCCCAGGGCATCAGGCGGGCCCGCAACTCGCCGAGCGTGCCGCGGACGCTGATCCCGGCATACGCGGCCGCGGCGGCCATGACGGAGGTGCCGGGCAGCCCCATGGGGATTCCCTCCGGTGGGCAGCAGGACGCACCCGTGCAGCAGTAGGACCAGAAGCGCCCGTCCGCGATGCACAGCGCTTCGATGACCGGTACGTCGAGCAGACCGCACTCGACGCGGAGTTGCTGGGCGAGTGGGCGCAGCCGCTCCATGACCTGTCGGCCGTTCTCGCCCGGAGCGGGCTCCTGGCAGAGATAGGCGATCATCTGCTCGGGACGGGCGCCCTTGCGTTCGCTTCCGGTCACCAGACCCCGTGCGAGTTGGCGGGCCACGGCCGGCCAGTCCCCGGTACCGGCCGGGATGCCCAGCCGGGCGCGGCCACCGAAGCGGCCGCGTGCGTCCCGGTCGTGCACGGCGACGAGGACGATGCTGTCCTCGGGCCGGTAGCCGAGCAGGTACGGCAGTGCGTCGGCCAACTCGGAGGGGGTTCGCAGGGTCACCCGGTGCGCGTCGGTGATCGCGGCGTGCCAGGCGGTCGCGGCGTGCTCGGCGGACTGCTGTCCGGGGAGGGCTGCGGAGCCGGTGACGTCGTCGTTTCCGAAGGATCCTGTGGTTTCGCCGTGGTTCGTCATGTGATGACGATCTCCCGGAATGCAATGTTCCGCTTTGCCTTGTGGATAACTACGAGCGGGGACACGACAACATGCCCGTCGACCGCCCTCCCCTGCCCGGATTGTCAGTGCCGTCCTGTTGGATGGACCCATGGAGCACACGAGCAACGCGGAACTCCGCACCGAAGCCGACGCCGTCCTCGCCCGCCTGGTCGGCGACGCGGCCGGAGCGGCCCGGCTGCGCGAGGACCAGTGGCGAGCGATCGAGGCGCTGGTCGCCGAGGGGCGGCGCGCGCTGGTCGTGCAGCGCACCGGGTGGGGCAAGTCGGCGGTGTACTTCGTGGCGACCGCGCTGCTCCGGGCCCGGGGCAGCGGTCCCACGGTCATCGTCTCCCCGCTTCTCGCGCTCATGCGCAACCAGGTCGAGGCCGCGGCCCGGGCCGGTATCCACGCGCGCACCATCAACTCCTCCAACACCGAGGAGTGGGTCGCCGTCGAGTCCGAGATCGCCGCGGGAGAGGTCGACGTGCTGCTGGTCAGCCCGGAGCGGCTGAACAACCCCGACTTCCGCGACCAGGTCCTGCCGAAGCTGGCCGCGGCGACCGGCCTCCTGGTCGTCGACGAGGCGCACTGCATCTCCGACTGGGGCCACGACTTCCGGCCCGACTACCGGCGACTGCGGACCATGCTCACCGAACTGCCGCCCGGCGTGCCCGTCCTCGCCACCACCGCCACGGCCAACGCCCGCGTCACCGCCGACGTGGCCGAGCAGCTCGGCACCGCGGGCACCGCGGACGCCCTGGTGCTGCGCGGCCCCCTGGACCGGGAGAGCCTGAGTCTGGGCGTGCTGCGACTGCCCGACGCCGCGCACCGGATGGCCTGGCTCGCCGACCACCTGGAAGAGCTGCCGGGCTCCGGGATCGTCTACACGCTCACCGTGGCCGCCGCCGAGGAGGTCACCGCCTTCCTGCGCCACCGGGGACACCATGTGGCCCCGTACACCGGAAAGACGGAGAACGCCGACCGCCAGCAGGCCGAGGACGACCTGCTCGGCAACAAGGTCAAGGCGCTGGTCGCCACCTCCGCCCTCGGCATGGGCTTCGACAAGCCCGACCTCGGCTTCGTCGTCCACCTCGGTTCGCCCTCCTCGCCCATCGCCTACTACCAGCAGGTGGGCCGTGCCGGGCGAGGCGTCCGGCATGCCGAGGTGCTGCTGCTGCCGGGCAGGGAGGACGAGGCGATCTGGGAGTACTTCGCCTCGCTGGCGTTTCCGTCGGAGGAGCTGGTGCGCCGCACTCTCGACGTACTGGGACGTGCGGAGCGCCCGCTCTCGCTGCCCGCGCTGGAACCTCTCGTGGAGCTGCGCCGTTCACGGCTGGAGACGATGCTGAAGGTACTCGACGTGGACGGCGCGGTGCGGCGGGTCAAGGGCGGCTGGATCGCCACCGGCCGGCAGTGGACGTACGACGCGGAACGCTACGCCTGGGTCGCCCGCCAGCGGGCGGCGGAGCAGCAGGCGATGCGCGACTACGCCGCGACGACGGGCTGCCGGATGGAGTTCCTGCAGCGCCAGTTGGACGACGAGGGCGCCCGGCCCTGCGGCCGCTGCGACAACTGCGCGGGGTCCCGTTTCGCCGCGGAGGCGTCCGCCGACGCGCTGGACGCCGCCCGAGACGATCTCGGACGGGCCGGCGTAGAGGTGGAGCCCAGGCGCATGTGGCCCACCGGTCTGCCGGCGATCGGCATCGACCTCAAGGGACGCATTCCGGCCGGAGAGCAGGCTGCTGCGGGCATGGCTCTGGGACGGCTGTCGGACATCGGCTGGGGAAACCGTCTGCGGCCCCTGCTGGCGGCACAGGCACCGGACGGGCCGGTGCCCGACGACGTGGCCCGGGCCGTGGTGGGCGTGCTCAGCGACTGGGCCAAGGGGCCCGACGGTTGGTCCGCGGGCGCATCCGGCACGCGGCCGCGCCCGGTCGGCGTCGTCACCGTCGCCTCGCGCACCCGTCCGCGCCTGATCGCCTCTCTGGGCCGGCACATCGCTCAGGTCGGTCGGCTGCCGCTGCTGGGCGGCCTGGAGTACGCGGCGGACCACGGCCCGGTCCCCCGCAGCAACAGTGCCCAACGGCTGAAGGCTCTGGACGGGGCACTCACCGTGCCGCCCGCGCTCGCCTCCGCGCTCCGGGCAGCCGGGGGTCCCGTCCTGCTGGTGGACGATTTCACGGAGACCGGCTGGACGCTCGCCGTGGCCGCTCGGATGCTCAGACGGTCCGGTGCGGAAGGCGTCCTCCCCCTCGTTCTCGCCGCCCAGGGCTGAGCGGGCACCGGATGCGGAATCGGCCGGTATGACATCGCGGGGCAGGCCGCCGGCAGCGGTCCGCCGCCGAGCGCCGCACGTGAGTGGCCGTCCCACGCATCACTGGAGACAACTGTGGGCAGGTATATAAGCCACCCACCGCCCCATACCGGTCGGTGACCCCAATTGCTCGTTGCCGCATCCCAGTTCGACAGGAAGAATTGGGTTCCGTTCCCCGCGCGGCCCGTCCGTGATCCGGTTGGGCTCTGCCGCGGTGTGCGCTCCCCCGAATCCGACCGCCCGCAGTGCGGGCGCGTAGCCGAAGGGAGGATCGTGACCTTCGGATTCGCTCCGCCCTCGGCGGCATCGTTGTCGACGTCCACTTCCGCCGCTTCCGCAAGCCGCCTGCTCGAACCCGCGGAGTGGGCTGCCGCCGGCATCCCCCTGCTGCGCAACCCCCGCGAGGTCGTCAGCGGCCTGCACTCCCGGCACGGGCCCGGGACGTCGACAGCCATCGTGGCCGTGCTCGATCCGGACGAACGCATGCGCGCCAGCGCCTCGTTCCCCCGACGCTCGGCCCCGGCCGACGGCTGGATGTTCCGCAACGCGCTGCTGTCCCAGCTGCGCCGCATCATCCCGCACGATCTGAGACGCCGCGCCCCCGTGCGCACCGCCGTACTGCTGTACTGCCGCGACGGCGACGCGCGGTGGACGGAGGAGGACGGCGCATGGATGTGGGGTCTGCGAGACGCGTGCACACTGCACGGGCTGCGCTGCGGGGCCTACATCACGCTCACGCGTGACGGCTGGCAGGTGCTCGGCGAAGGGCGCGGAGGACGCCGTCCCCACGCCGGCTCGCCTCCGGAGCCCCTCGGCAGCGCTCGGCCGACCGCGTCGCCGGCGTACACCGGAGGCGGTGCCGCGTCCGAGGCGCTGCGCCGCGCCGCCGCACGCTGACGGCGCCGCCGGCACGTTCCACCGCACCGCGCGGGACGCCCGACAGCGGGATCCCACGGGTTCGGACCCGTGCGTCGCCGCGGCACCGCTGACCACGGACGAGCAGGTCCGCAGGCGGGTCCGCGCCGACGTCCCGCACCGCTCCCCGCGGGGGAACGGGTGCGGACAGCCGACCTCTTGCGCACGAGCCGCAGCCGCCGACCGGAGTGAGTCCGCCCGCCGCCCGAAGGCCGCACGCTCACGCCTGACAGCGCGGAGCGATGCCCGGCGGCGGCAACAAGCTGCCGCCGGGGCGCGGACCGGGCGGGGCACACGGCTCCACTCCGACGGCACCGGATCGTCCGCCCGGACGGGAAGGGCCCGGACGGGAAGGCGCCAGCCCTCTAAGCGGTCGTGCCGAGCATCGAGTTGGTCTGTTCCGGGTCCCCGCAGACGATCAGCAGGGTGCCGGCCTTGGTGCGAGCGGCCGCCAAGGCGGCGGTGACGGACGCTTCGTCGCCGCCGTTGACGGCGGCGACGACGACGGGACGCGGGGCAGCCCGTCCGACCAGCTCGGCGTCGGCGTAGAACACGTCCTCGCGGGCGTCGTGTTGGGCCCAGTAGGACGACTCACCGAAGGACAGCTCGTGAGCGGCCCAGGGGTGGGGTCCACCGGTCGTGAGGACGAGGACGTCGCCGGGGGCGCGCCCCGACTCCAGGAGAAGGTCCACCGCCTCCTCTGCGGCGTCCAGCGCTCCCTCGGCCGGAGCCGGGATCAGCTGGATCTGCGGGGTCTCCGTGGCGGAGGCGGACGCCGGCCCCTTCGGGCCGGGCTTGGCCGTGGCCGCGTCGCGCGAAGTGCGTTGCGCGGGCGGCGTGGGCCTGGGCGGACCGGGACGACCGGGACGCGACGGCGCCGCGGGGCGGGGGCCGGGTACGGGGCGGGGGGTCGGCGCGCTGCGGCCGCTGGCCGGCGTGACGCGGGGACCCTGGGCACTCTCGTGAATCTGAGGCTCCTCGGGAATGAGAGGCATGAGTCGTTTTTTATCAAACGTTGGTGCGGCTCATGTGAACGGGTGGCACATGAGTGCGTGCGGGGCGGTCAAAAATCGAATCCGAGCTGGCCCTCGATCTCCGGAACGCCTCCGTCCGCCCCGTTGCGGGCCTTCTTGAGGTGCCGCCACCGGGGCAGCGCATCAAGATACGCCCACGACAACCGGTGGTGGGGGGTGGGGCCCCACTCCGCCAGCGCGGCCCTGTGTACGGGAGACGGATACCCGGCGTTGTCCGCGAAACCGAAGTGTGCATGCTCGGCACCCAGTTCGGCCATCATTTTGTCGCGCCGGACCTTGGCCAGGACGGAGGCCGCCGCGACCGCCACGCACGACTGGTCGCCCTTGATCACCGTACGGACCCTCCAGGGGCCGCCGAGGTAGTCGTGCTTCCCGTCGAGGATCACCGCGTCGGGACGAACGGGCAGGGCGTCCAGCGCGCGCACGGCGGCCAGCCGGAGCGCCGCCGTCATCCCGAGATCGTCGATCTCCTCGGGAGACGCGTGACCGAGAGCATGGGAGGTCACCCAGTCCTCCAACTCCACCGCGATCCGCGTGCGCCGCTTGAGGGTGAGCAGTTTGGAGTCGGTGAGGCCCGCGGGCGGGCGGCGCAGTCCGGTGACCGCCGCGCAGACGGTGACGGGACCGGCCCAGGCACCGCGCCCCACCTCGTCGACACCGGCGATGATCCTGGCCCCGGTCGTGGCGCGCAGCGAGCGCTCGACGGTATGAGTAGGTGCTTCGTACGGCATGGCATCCACAGCGTACGCCGCCGTGATCCCCCGAGGACACCCCGGTTTCAGATGGCGGCGGCCGGAGCGGCGCGCGTGGGCCCTCAGTTCCGCCCGGGGCGGAGCAGCGGCAGCATCAGCCGATCGATCATCTCCTCGATCTCCCGGTCGTTCCATTCGCTGGCGCACATCTTCGAGCGGTACATCATCATGGCCGGCATGGCGTCCAGTACGTAGTCGTTCACGGCGTCGGAGCGCACCTCACCGCGCTTGATTCCGCGCTCGAGGACCTCACGCAGCAGCTCGATGGTCGGCCCCACGATCCCTCCGACGATGGCGGCGTGGAACCGCTCGACCTGCACGGGATCGCATTCGTGAATGACGGATCGCACGGCGAGCCCCGGTCGCGAGTACATCGCCGCCCGGGCCTGGCGGCAGAGCTGCAGCAGTTCCTCGCGCACGCTCCCGAGGTCGGGTGCGGACTCGAGACGGGGCAGTCCGGCCTGCAGGGCGTCCGCGACCAGGTCCTCCTTGGAGGACCAGCGCCGGTAGACCGCGGCCTTGCCGGTCTGCGCGCCGAGAGCGACGCCTTCCATCGTCAGGCCCTTCCAGCCGACGGTGCTGAGTTGCTCCAGCGCGGCACCCAGAATCGCCCGTTCGAGGACGGCGCCGCGCCGCCGGGGGGAAGCCGCCTGGGCGGTAGCGGCCGTACGGCGCGAGGTGACCATGGGAATCCTCCAGCAGACAGAGGGAGCGGGGGTTCGGGGAAGGGGGAGCACGTCACGGAGACGGCCGGGGACAGGCCGGACCCACAGTGAACGCTTGCGTTCACTAAGGGGGCTCACTACCGTTGACGCGACAGTGAACGCTGGCGTTCACTAAGAACTTCGTGGGGGATCCACTGTGACAACCTCTCAACTGCTCCGGGAACGCAAGCCGGGTGCGGCCCGCCGGGACGGGCACCCCGGCATCGCACTCGCCGTCATCGCCGCCTGTCAGCTCATGGTGGTACTCGACGCGACGATTGTGAACATCGCCCTCCCGCACATTCAAGACGCGCTCCACTTCAGCACCACCAATCTGACCTGGGTGGTCAGCGCCTACACGTTGACCTTCGGCGGCCTCCTGCTCCTCGGCGGCAGGGCCGGCGACATCCTCGGGCGGCGCCGCGTCTTCATGACCGGCATCCTGCTGTTCACCTTCGCCTCGCTGCTCGGCGGGCTCGCCCAGGAGCCCTGGCAGCTGCTCGCGGCCCGGGTGCTGCAGGGCATGGGCGGCGCGATCGCCTCGCCCACCTCGCTCGCTCTCATCACCACCACGTTTCCCGAGGGGCCGGAACGCAACCGCGCCTTCGGCGTATTCGCCGCCGTTTCCGCCGGGGGCGGCGCGATAGGCCTGCTCGCGGGCGGCATGCTCACCGAGTGGCTCGACTGGCGCTGGGTGCTCTTCGTCAACGTGCCGATCGGTGTCCTGATCGCCGTGCTCGCCCCCCTCTACATCAACGAGTCCACACGCCACAGCGGCCGCTTCGACATCGCCGGCGCGGTGACCTCCACCACGGGCATGGCCTCCCTCGTCTACGGCTTCATCCGCGCCGCCGACAAGGGCTGGCGGGACGGCCTCACGATCGGCTCCTTCGCTGCCGCCGCGGTCCTGCTGGTGGCCTTCGCACTGATCGAGTCCCGCGCCGGGGAGCCGATCACCCCCCTGAGGATGTTCGCCGACCGGAACCGCTCGGGCACGTACGTGATCATGCTGAGCCTGGCCGCCGCGATGTTCGGCATGTTCTTCTACATCGTGATCTTCGTCCAGAACGTGCTGGGGTACACCCCCATCGAGGCCGGCCTGGCGTTCCTGCCGGTGACGGTGGTGATCGCGCTGGGGGCCGGCCTTTCCCAGCGCTTCCTTCCGGTGCTCGGCCCCAAACCGTTCATGGTCACCGGCTCCGTCCTCGCGGCGATCGGCCTGGCCTGGCAGAGCCTGATCACCGCGGACAGCTCCTACACGGGCGGCGTGCTCGGCCCGATGCTCGTGTTCGGCTTCGGGATGGGTCTGAACTTCGTGACCCTGACGGTCACCGCCGTGTCCGGAGTGGCACAGCACGAGGCGGGCGCGGCGTCCGGCCTGCTCAACGCCACCCAGCAGGTGGGCGGCTCGCTCGGGCTGTCCATCCTGACGACGGTGTTCGGCACGGCCGGCAAGGACGAGGCGGAAAAGCAGCTGCCGCACTTCCTCGCCGACGGCACCCCGGAGCAGAAGGCCGAGTTCGCCGGGACGCACCGGCTGCCCGCCCCCTGGGGGAACGACGTACTGGCGCACGGCATCTCGATGAGCTTCGTGGCGGCCTCCGCGATGGCCGTGCTCGCCGTGGCGGTAGCCGCCCTGGTGATCCAGGTCCGCAGGAGCGACCTGGCTGCCCTGTCCGGGACGGCGGGCCCGACGGCGGGCTGATCGCACCAAGACCGGCGAGGGCGCGCGCTGGGAACTCGCCGCCGGGCGGGCGGCGGGGTCCGGCCCTCTCAGACCGCCGCCACCCACTCCGGCAGCGCCTCGGTCCGCCCCGCCCAGAGGACGGGCGGAGCGCCGGCGCTGCCGGCCGCGAGCACGCCGCCCACGATCGCGCAGGTGGTGTCCACGTCACCGCCGACCTGGGCGGTCGTCCAGAACGCCGTCTCGTAGTCGGTGAGGGCGCGCGCGGCCGACCAGAGGGCGAAGGGCACGGTGTCGTGCGCCGTCGTCCGCCGTCCGCAGCCCAGCACGGCCGCCACGGTGGACGCGTCGTCGTAGTCGAGCATGTCCCGTGCGCGCCGCAGGCCCGCGCGCACGGCACTCTTCGGGACCAGGGAGATGACGCCGTCCAGCAGGGAGTCCGCGCCCGGCGGCCCGCCCGGGTCGGCGGCCAGGGCGGCGGCCGCCGCGACGGCCATGGCGCCCACGACGGCCTCGCGGTGCTGGTGGGTGGGGTAGGCGGAGATCTCCGCCTGGTGCGTCGCCTGCTCCGGATCGTCGGCGTACCAGGCACCCAGAGGCGCGATCCGCATCGCCGCACCGTTGCCCCAGGAGCCCTGGCCGTTGAAGAGGGCCGCGGACAGCTCACGCCAGTCGCCGCCCTCGCGGACCAGCCGCAGCAGACGGTTGACGGCAGGGCCGTAGCCGCGGTCGAAGTCGTGGCGCACCGCGAAGGAGCGGGCCAGCGCGTCCTGGTCCACGCGCCGGTGCGCGGCCAGCACCGCGACCACGGAGCAGGCCATCTCCGTGTCGTCGGTCCACTGCCAGGTACCGGCCGGCAGTTCTCGCCGCTTCAGCAGCGGATAGTGGGCCGGCACGAAGAACTGGGAGCCGAGGGCGTCCCCCACCGACAGGCCGCGCAGGCTGGCAAGGGCGCGCTCCAGGCGCCCGGGGGGAGAGGAGTCAGGGGTCATCGCCCTGCCACTCTAACCGGTGATCCCGTAGGGCTGCGGTTCCCGCCACCGCTCGAACGGTCGATCGAGGATGTACTTCCCGTCCCGGCCGAGCAGCAGCACGCGCATCTCGCCGTTGCCCGGATTGGACAGCGATTCGAACTCGGCGACCGTCCAGTGGAACCAGCGCATGCAGAACAGGCGCATCGCCAGCCCGTGCGTCACGAGGAGCACGTTCGGCGGGTGGTCGGGGGCCTCGAAACTGCGGAACAGGCTCTCCAGGAATCCGCCCACCCGGTCGTACACGTCGGCCCCGCTCTCCCCCTGGGCGAAGCGGTAGAAGAAGTGCCCGTAGGCGTCGCGGTAGGCCTTCTGCAGCTGTACGTCGTCGCGGTCCTGCCAGTTTCCCCAGTCCTGCTCGCGCAACCGGGGCTCCTCTCGCACCCTTATCCGCCCGGGGTCCAGACGGAAGGCGCGGAGCGTCTCGTGGGTGCGCCGGTACGGCGAGACGTAGACGCTCACCCGCTCGCGGCCGAACAGGTCATGCAGCGTCCTGCCGGTCTCCTCGGCCTGCTGCCGGCCGCGCTCGGTCAGGGCCAGTGCGTGGTCCGGCTCGCGCTCGTAGACGGTGTCGTCGAGATTGCCCGTTGACTCCCCGTGCCGGACAAGGACGATGCGCCGTGGTCGTGCCATGCCAGAACACTAGTACCCCGGCGGACGGCCTTCGTCCCGCCGCGGCGCCCGGCAGGTCCGCCCGCCGCGGACGGAAGCCGTCGCGAGTGCGGCGAGCGGACACGGTGTACACCGCGGCGTGCGGACGTCAGACCGTCCAGCTCGGCTCGAGTTCCACGATCTCCCCCGAGAGGGCGGCTATGTCCGCCTCGGTCTGGGCCCGCAGCGCGAGCCGCTCCACCCGCTCGGTGCGGTACTTGCCGTGCTCGGCGGCCGACCGCCACATGGACAGGACCAGGAACTCGTGCCCGGGAGCCTCCGCGAACAGTCCGCGGATCATGCCGGGAGAGCCGGCCATGGCCGGGTTCCAGACCTTCTCCTGCATGAGCGTGAAATGCTCGACGCGTTCCTCGTGGACCCGGCAGAGCGCGGCCCGGATCAGGTCCGTGTCCGCGAAACGCGGCTCGAAACCGGTCTTCACGTCGAAGCGGTATTCGAAGAGCCTGACCTGGGCGCTCGTGAAGGTGCCCGCCTGAGCCGCCGCCAGCCGATCGTGGGAGCGGGCCATGAAGGAGTCGTAAAAGGCCCGGCTCTCCCAGAACGCGAAGACGTTCGCCACCGAGGGGTCTCCCCGGCTCCATCCTCCGCCCTGTCCCCGAAAACCCGGCTCCCCCGGAAGCCCCGCCCACTTTCGCTGCCCCCGCTCGAAGCCTCGGCGGTCCACCACGGTGCAGCGAATCCACTTGACCAGCACCGCGCCATCGTAAGGCCAGGGACGGGGGCTGCGTTCGCCTCCGGGGCAGGACGGTTCGGGCCGCCACGCGCGCCCGCGTGGCACCATGGACAAGTAGTCCTGGAATGGCGGGCTTTCACCCACCCGCCGCCGGGGCGAACGGGGAAGGAGGAGACCGGTGACGGGTCTCAGCAAGGGGTTGGGCAAGGTCGAGGTCGCGGTGAGGTGGGACCCCAGTCCGGCGGGTCGGCCACCCACCGACCTGGACCTCGTCGCCGCCCCATACCGGACGGACGATCCCTACGGCGAACCCGCCTATCTGGTGCACTTCGACAGCCGCTCCCCGGACGGCACCATCACCCTCAACCGGGACAGCCTCGACGGGAGGGGCTTCGGCTGGGACGAGGTGATGACCGTCGAACTGAACCGGATGGACAGCCGCTACGTCCGCGTGGTGGTCGGTGTCGTCATCCAGCAGGTGCACGGACGCCGCACCTTCGTCGGGGTGTCCAGACCGGGAGTGCGTGTCCGTGAGGGCTACACCGTGCTGCAGGAGGACGACTTCGGCGGCGTGCTCGGGTCGACGGCGGCGACGGTCGCGGAGTTCGTTCGCGACTCCGCGGGCAACTGGGCGTTCCGTGCGGGCGTGCACGGATTCGACGAGGACCCGGCCGCCTTCACCACGGCGATGGGCCGCGCGCAGCACTCCTGAGGCGCGGTACCACTGAGGCACAACGCCCCCGAGGCGCGTCGCCGGTCGGCACGTCAGCCGGTGCAGGGGGCGACGATCCTCAGGGTCCGGGCGAGGGCGTCCAGCAGCGCGTCCCGGTGCGCGGGCATGCGGGGCGGCTCGCCCGCCGGACCGGGGTGGACGCCCCGGTCCGCCAGCACGTAGAGCATGCGCAGCGTGCGCATGGTGTTGGAGGCCCAGGCGGGCACGGGGCCGGGCCGCCCCGCGCCGAAGGCCTGTACGGCCGGGTCGAGCCAGCGCACCGACTCGCCCTCGGTGAGGTCGGGGTGGCTGAGCACCAGAGCGAGCGCCCGGGCGATGCGGTCGTCCTCCTGCGCGTCGAAGAGGTGGTCCGTGGGTGCCAGCAGGCGGGCGGCGGCCAGTTCGGCCAGCCGCAGCGGTGGCTGGCCGGGGCGCCGGGCGAGGACGGCGATGAGGTCCGCTCCATGGGCGGCGGCGTGCAGCCAGCCCAGCGCGGGATCGTGGCCTCGCAGATCGGTCTCGGCCGGATACCAGGCGGAGAAGGCCAGCCACCACCGCCGCCGCCAGTCCCCGGTCTCGGCGATCCGGGCCAGGATCAGCGGCGCGAAGGCGCGGGCCTGCACGGCAGGGTCGGTCAGGCGGGCGGCCATGAGGTCGCCGAGGTGGTGCCGTTCCTCCGGGCCGAGCTCCGGTATCCAGCGCACCGCGGCGAGATAGGCGCGCTCGTCCCGCACCGCGGGATCGGGTGACCGAAGATCCACGGCGAGGGCGTCGAGGGCCGCGGCGCGGGCAGCACCGGAGACTGCGCGGACGTCGGGGCCGTACGGACGGGCGGTCGTCGGTGTCTCCACCCGCGCACCCTACGTGCACCGGGGCGCGTACGGCAGCGGGAGGACGACCTTGCCGTCGGGCACGGCCGAGGGCCGCACGTACGTCCCTCCCGGGCCGCCGGCCCCGACGCGGCACGTCCCCCGGAGCCGAACGCTCCGGGGGACGCACACCGATCGGCCGGCCGCGGTTCACGCCACCCGTGTCACAACGCCCCTCGGAGCGTCGGGCGCGGGCGCATCGGGCGTGGCCGGGATATCAGCTGCAGCCGCTGGTCGAGCCGCAGCCCTCGCAGATGTAGCAGGAGCCGGCGCGCTGCATCTTCGTGCCGCAGGAGAAGCACAGCGGTGCGTCGGCCTGGATGCCGAGCTGCATCTCGACCAACTCGGCGCTGGTGTGCGCCTGCTGCGGGGCCGGGGCGGCACCCTCGTCGTCGGTCCTAGGGGTGGTGACCGCCCTCAGTTCCTGCGCCCGCGGCGCCGACTGGGCCAGGCCCTCGACGTCGACCTCGTCGTCGGACGGCTCGTACGAACCGGTCTCCAGGTGGCGCTGGCGCTCCTCGGCGGAGTGGATGCCGAGCGCGGAGCGGGTCTCGAAGGGCAGGAAGTCCAGCGCCAGGCGTCGGAAGATGTAGTCGACGATCGACTGCGCCATCCGCACGTCCGGGTCGTCCGTCATGCCGGCCGGCTCGAAGCGCATGTTGGTGAACTTCGAGACGTAGGTCTCCAGCGGCACGCCGTACTGCAGACCGACGGAGACGGCGATGGAGAAGGCGTCCATCATGCCCGCAAGGGTCGAACCCTGCTTGGACATCTTGAGGAAGACCTCGCCGAGACCGTCGTCCGGGTAGGAGTTGGCGGTCATGTAGCCCTCGGCGCCGCCGACCGTGAAGGACGTGGTGATGCCCGGACGGCCCTTGGGGAGGCGCTTGCGGACCGGGCGGTACTCGACGACCTTCTCGACCTTGGTCTCGGCGGCCGGCTCCTCGGCCTTCTCCTGCGCGGTTTCCTTCTTCTTGGCCGACAGCGGCTGGCCGACCTTGCAGTTGTCGCGGTAGATCGCGAGCGCCTTGACGCCGAGCTTCCAGGCCTCGAAGTAGATCTCCTCGACCTCCTCGACGGTCGCCGTCTCCGGCATGTTGACCGTCTTGGAGATGGCGCCGGAGATCCACGGCTGGATGGCGGCCATCATGCGGACGTGGCCCATCGGGGAGATGGCGCGCTCGCCCATGGCGCAGTCGAACACCTCGTAGTGCTCGGGCTTGAGACCGGGGGCGTCGATCACGTTGCCGTGATCGGCGATGTGCGCCACGATCGCCTCGATCTGCTCCTCCTGGTAGCCCAGGCGGCGCAGGGCCTGCGGGACGGTGCCGTTGACGATCTGCATGGAGCCGCCGCCGACCAGCTTCTTGAACTTCACCAGCGCGAGGTCGGGCTCCACGCCGGTGGTGTCGCAGGACATCGCCAGGCCGATGGTGCCGGTCGGGGCGAGCACGGACGCCTGCGAGTTGCGGAAGCCGTTCTTGTCGCCGAGGCGGATGACGTCCTGCCAGGCCTCGGTGGCGGCGGCCCACACCGGCGTGTCGAGGTCGTCCATGCGGACCGCGGTGCCGTTGGCGTCGGCGTGCTGCTTCATGACGCGCTTGTGCGGCTCCGCGTTGCGGGCGTAGCCGTCGTACGGGCCGACGACCGCGGCGAGTTCGGCGGAGCGGCGGTAGGCGGTGCCCGTCATCAGGGAGGTGATGGCACCGGCCAGGGCGCGGCCGCCGTCGGAGTCGTAGGCGTGACCGGTCGCCATCAGCAGGGCGCCGAGGTTGGCGTAGCCGATGCCGAGCTGGCGGAAGGCGCGGGTGTTCTCGCCGATCTTCTGGGTCGGGAAGTCCGCGAAGCAGATGGAGATGTCCATCGCGGTGATGACCAGCTCGACGACCTTCTGGAAGCGCTCGGTCTCGAAGGACTGGTGGCCCTTGCCGTCGTCCTTCAGGAACTTCATCAGGTTCAGCGAGGCGAGGTTGCAGGACGTGTTGTCCAGGTGCATGTACTCGCTGCACGGGTTCGACGCGGTGATCCGGCCGGACTCGGGGCAGGTGTGCCAGTTGTTGATGACGCCGTCGTACTGGATGCCGGGGTCGGCGCAGGCCCAGGCGGCCTCGGCGATCCGGCGGAACAGCGCCTTGGCGTCGACCTCCTCGATGACCTCACCGGTCATGCGGGCGCGCAGACCGAACCGTCCGCCCTCGCCGACCGCCTTCATGAACTCGTCGTTCACGCGGACGGAGTTGTTGGCGTTCTGGTACTGGACGGAGGTGATGTCGTCACCGCCGAGATCCATGTCGAAGCCCCCGTCGCGCAGGACGCGGATCTTCTCCTCCTCCTTGACCTTGGTCTCGATGAAGTCCTCGATGTCGGGGTGGTCGACGTCGAGCACGACCATCTTGGCGGCGCGGCGGGTGGCACCACCGGACTTGATGGTGCCGGCGGAGGCGTCGGCGCCGCGCATGAAGGAGACCGGGCCGGAGGCGTTGCCGCCGGAGGACAGGAGCTCCTTGGAGGAGCGGATGCGGGACAGGTTCAGGCCGGCGCCCGAACCGCCCTTGAAGATCATGCCCTCTTCCTTGTACCAGTCGAGGATCGACTCCATGGAGTCGTCGACGGAGAGGATGAAGCAGGCCGAGACCTGCTGCGGCTGGGCGGTGCCCACGTTGAACCAGACAGGGCTGTTGAAGCTGAAGATCTGGTGCAGGAGGGCGTACGCCAGCTCGTGCTCGAAGATCTCCGCGTCGGCGGGCGAGGCGAAGTACTTGTTGTCCTCGCCGGCCTTGCGGTACGTCTTCACGATGCGGTCGATCAGCTGCCTGAGGCCGGTCTCGCGCTGCGGGGTGCCGACGGCACCGCGGAAGTACTTGCTGGTGACGATGTTGACCGCGTTCACCGACCAGAAGTCGGGGAACTCGACGCCACGCTGCTCGAAGTTGACCGAGCCGTCGCGCCAGTTGGTCATGACGACGTCACGGCGCTCCCACTCGACCTCGTCGTACGGGTGCACGCCGGGGGTGGTGTGGACGCGCTCGATACGCAGTCCCTTGGTGGCCTTGGCGCCCTTGGCTCGGGAACCTCGTGCCGGACCGCTCGCCGTCTCTGTCATGCCGCCTCCCTGTGGGCGAAAACGCCCTGAAGTGCCCCGATGTTCCCGTGGCACGGTGTTCTGTCTGGTGTCGCGGGGGGCCGTCGGCCATCACCCGCAACAGGTCTTCCCGTCGCCGCCGCCCGGCCGGATCGTCCGCTGCACGCCCCGATCCGGCCCGCCGGTCAGCCGGCGGCGGTCGCGGGCTCGGGGGCCTCAGCCGCCCCTCCGGCCCCGCGCCGGTCTTCGTCGGTCCCCGGGTCGGCGCCCGCCGCGTCGGCGCGGTCGTCCTCGTCCGCGCCGGGGCGCCCCGGTCCGCCCCGGAGTTCCGTGATGGCGGCCTCGAAGTCCTCCAGCGACTCGAACGCCCGGTATACCGAGGCGAACCGCAGATAGGCGACGAGGTCGAGTTCCTGCAGGGGGCCGAGTATGGCCAGGCCCACGTCGTGGGTGGTCAGTTCGGCACTCCCGGTGGCGCGCAGCGCCTCCTCGACCCGCTGGCCGAGCTGGGCGAGTGCGTCCTCGGTGACAGGCCGCCCCTGGCATGCCTTGCGCACGCCGTTGATGACCTTGGTACGGCTGAAGGGCTCGGTGACTCCGGACCGCTTGATCACCATCAGCGAGCAGGTCTCCACGGTCGTGAAACGACGGGAGCAGTCAGGACACTGGCGGCGCCGGCGGATCGACGTGCCGTCGTCGGTGGTACGGCTGTCGACGACACGGCTGTCGGGGTGCCTGCAGAAAGGACAGTGCATGAAAATCCAACCCTCCTCACAGCAGACTCAATGGCCTCGCCGGGCCTCCTGAGCCCCGCGAAGCAGCCACAAGCATAGGCGATCGTCGGGGCCTTCAAGACCCGGGGGACCACAACCACTGGGATGCAGTAGCCATCCAACCACTAGATGTGGGGATCGGGTCAGACATACACGCCGTATCCGCGCGTCACTCGCGAACCGGCCGGCGCCCCACCGCGGCGACCCCGCCCTCAGCGCCCGCCCCGCGGCGCCGAACCCGCCTGCCCGACCCGGCCGAAGCAGCCGAAGCAGCCGAAGCGGCCGCCCGGCCGGTGACGCGGTGACGCGGTGACGCGGTGACGCGGTGACGCGGTGACGCGGTGACGCGGTGACGCGGTGACGCGGTGACGCACGACCGTATCGCCGCGGCCCCCTACGTCGTATCGTTCCGGCACGCCGCGAAAGCGGCGTGAACTCCGAGCGGGGATCGTACGGGGCTTCCGCGCCGAACCGGGGCGGTGCCCGGCGCGCCGGGTTCCGGGTGGCAGACTGAGGCGGCCTCCACGGGGTCGGCATCCGCCGGTGAACGGTACAGCAACACCCCCTTCCACTCACCGCACATCGGGGCGTCAATACACCCGGACACATGACCACGTCAGCAGATTCGCGGTTTTTCACTCGAACGTGTGTTTGGCGCAACCTTTCGAAAGCTACTACCGTTGTGCTGGCAGGGAGACCACCGAGAGGGGCCGACGTGACCACGACCGCAGACAGTGCCGCCATCACTGCCCAGGACCGCTCCCAGGGCCGACTCGAGCCGGTGCACACGATGAGCGAAGCCGCGCAGTCCGAGGGGCACAAGCGGTCCCTGCCGGGCCGACCTCCAGGCATCCGGGCGGACAGCTCGGGACTCACCGACCGCCAGCGCCGGGTCATCGAGGTCATCAGGGACTCCGTGCAGCGGCGCGGGTACCCGCCGTCGATGCGCGAGATCGGCCAGGCCGTGGGCCTGTCCAGCACCTCCTCGGTGGCGCACCAGCTGATGGCCCTGGAGCGGAAGGGCTTCCTCCGCCGCGACCCGCACCGTCCGCGCGCCTACGAGGTGCGGGGCTCCGACCAGGCCGCCCCGGTGCAGCCCACGGACACCACCGGCAAGCCCGCCGCCTCCTACGTCCCTCTGGTCGGCCGCATCGCGGCGGGCGGCCCGATCCTCGCCGAGGAGTCGGTCGAGGACGTCTTCCCGCTGCCCCGGCAGCTCGTCGGCGACGGAGAGCTGTTCGTCCTGAAGGTCGTCGGCGATTCCATGATCGAGGCGGCCATCTGCGACGGCGACTGGGTCACCGTCCGCCGGCAGCCGGTCGCCGAGAACGGCGACATCGTCGCGGCCATGCTGGACGGCGAGGCCACGGTCAAGCGGTTCAAGCGCGAGGACGGCCACGTGTGGCTTCTCCCGCACAACGCCGCCTACGAGCCCATCCCCGGCGACGACGCGACCATCCTCGGCAAGGTGGTGGCCGTCCTCCGTCGTGTCTGAGCACTGCGGCGCGTGAGTCGCACCGGCACGCCGCACTCCGTGCGCGGGCCACACCGCACCGCTCCCTGACTGGGCCCCGGGACCCCTGCGCCGGTTCCGGGGCCCTGCCCTGTGCGGGACTCGTGGGCCGCATCGCGGAGCCTGCTGCCGGAACCGGCGCAGGGGCCGAGCCGAGAGCGGCACAGGGGAGGCCGTGCCGAAACCGGCGCAGGGAGGCCGTGCGGGAACCGGGGCAAGGGCCCCGGCCGGGTCAGCCGGTTTCCCCGCCGGTGCCGCCGCCCTCCGGCGCGGCGCGTTCACGGCTCCGGCGGTCGCCCCCTGCCCGAAGGCCGTGGCCGTGCCCCGACCGACCGCGGCCCTACCGACCGATGCCCCGACGACGGACGCCTCCGCCCACTCAGGCCGTCTCCGCCTCCCGCGCCACCGCATCGATCGCCGTCAGGGACCTGCGGACCTGGTTGCGGTCGGTGGTGTACCAGAAATCCGGCAGCGAAGCCCTCAGATAGCTCCCGTAGCGGGCCGTGGCCAGACGCTGGTCCAGAACGGCGACCACTCCGCGGTCCCCCGACGCGCGGACCAGGCGTCCGGCGCCCTGGGCCATCAGGAGGGCGGCGTGGGTGGCGGCGACCGCCATGAAACCGTTGCCGCCGGCGTCCTCCACCGCCTTCTGCCGGGCGCTCATCAGCGGGTCGTCGGGACGCGGGAACGGGATCTTGTCCATCACCACCAACTGGCAGCCCGCTCCCGGCACGTCCACGCCCTGCCAGAGCGACAGGGTGCCGAAGAGACAGGTCCTCGCGTCGGCCGCGAAGTTCTTGATCAGCTCACCGAGGGTCTCCTCGCCCTGCAGCAGGATCGGGAACTCGGGGATGCGGTTGCGCAACTCCTCGGCGGCCGTCTGCGCGGCCCGCATGGACGAGAAGAGTCCGAGCGTGCGGCCTCCCGCGGCCTGGATCAGCTCGGTCAGTTCGTCCAGCATGTCGGCGCGGTCTCCGTCACGGGCCGGCCGGGCGAGGTGCTTGGCGACGTACAGGATGCCCTGCTTGCGGTAGTCGAACGGAGAACCCACGTCGACGCCCTTCCACCGCGGCTGGTCGTCGCCTTCGGTGCCCTCGGGCGCAAGGCCGAGGGAGGCGCCGACGCCGTTGAAGTCGCCGCCCAGCTTGAGGGTCGCGGACGTCAGCGTCACGGAGCGGTCGGAGAAGAGCTTCTCGCGCAGCAGTCCGGAGACCGACATGGGGGCGACGCGCAGGGAGGCGCCGAAGCGGTCGTGGCGCTCGTACCAGACGACGTCCCATTCCGAGCCGTTCACGATCCGCTCCGCGACGTCGTGCACGTTCTCCACGGAGGCGAGAGCCTGCTTGCGCACGGCGTCCTCGTCCTGGACGGACTTGTCCCGGGTCCCGCCGATCGCCGAGATGACGGTGCGCGCGGCGTCGCGCAGGGCCATGAGGGCGTAGCCGAGGTCTTCCGGGATCTCCTCCAGCCGGCCGGGCAGCGCCAGCTCCATCAGCCGCTCGAAGCCCTCCGCGGCGGTCTGGAGTTGGTCGGCGGCCTTCTCGTTGACCAGCTTCGCGGCGCGGCGCACCGCCCGGTTGACCTGGCCCGGGGTCAGCTCGCCGGTGGCGACGCCGGTCACCCGGGAAACCAGTTCGTGCGCCTCGTCGACGATCAGTACCTCGTGCTGCGGCAGCACCGGAGCACCCTCGATGGCATCGATCGCTAGCAGGGCGTGGTTGGTGACCACCACCTCGGCCAGTTTGGCGTGCTCGCGGGCCGTCTCGGCGAAGCACTCCGCACCGTAGGCGCACTTCGAGGCGCCCAGGCATTCCCGGGACGACACGGACACCTGGGACCAGGCCCGGTCGGACACCCCGGGCGTCAGGTCGTCCCGGTCGCCGGACTCGGTCTCGTCCGCCCAGTCGCGCAGCCGCAGCAGGTCCTGTCCGAGCCTGCTGGTGGGTGCGGCGGCCTCGAACTGGTCGAACAGGCCCTCCTCCTCGTCCTGCGGGACGCCCTCGTGCAGGCGGTGCAGGCAGAGGTAGTTCGACCGGCCCTTGAGCATCGCGAACTCCGGGCGGCGGCGCAGCAGCGGGTGGAGCGCGTCCACCGTGCGGGGCAGGTCCCGCTCCACGAGTTGGCGCTGCAGCGCCAGGGTGGCGGTGGCGACGACGACCCGCTCGCCGTGCGCGAGTGCGGGCACCAGGTAGCCCAGCGACTTTCCGGTACCGGTGCCGGCCTGGACCAGCAGATGCGACCCGTCGTCGATCGCCTCTTCGACGGCTTGGGCCATGGCCACCTGGCCGGTGCGCTCCGTGCCGCCGACAGCGGTGACGGCAGCGTGCAGGAGTTCGGGGAGTGAGGGCTTCGTCATAGCGTGACCACCCTACGGCCCGGCACTGACAGACGAGTGACCATGGCGGAATACCTGGTGGGGATCAAGGTCCTGGATCCTCCGGAGCGGTGGAGCGGGCGGGCCGGGTCGGCGTCCGCGACGGACGGGTGGGTGGGCGGTGGGCGGGCGAGGCATGGGGGTGCCGGGGGTGGTGCACCGGTGGTGCGCGCTCCGGACGAGCGCGGTGCGCCGGTCGCTGGATGCCGCGAAGGGCGTCACATGAGAGCGCGCAGGCTTCGTTCCCGGACCATGAGCGCGGCCCGCTTGTCGGGCAGGTCGAGCTCGGCGGAGAACCTGAATCCGGCTGCCAGGAAGGCGGCGAGGGAGGGGGTGTTGCCGAGGTCCGGTTCGGCGACGACCCGGACGCAGCGGCCGCGCCGTTCCAGGACGAGATCGGCCGTGGCCCGAAGCAGGACGCTGCCCAGGCCTCGGCCCCGGTCGGCGGCGGCACCGACGAGGAGGTGGATACCGGTGTCATGGGGGTGAGCGGGGTAGTACCGCGCCAGCGGGTCGAGATCGGCCCGGTAGATCTCCCAGTAGCCGACGGGTGCGCCGTCCAGCAGGCCGAGGCAGGGCACGCTGCGTCCGTCACCGTCGGTCTGGACCCGCAGATGGTCCTCGGTCGCGGTGCGAGGGCCGTCCAGTTCCCAGAAGGCGGCCACGGACGGGTCGTTCATCCATCCGGTGATGAGCGGCAGGTCGCGGCCGATGCGGACCGGAACCAGGTGGAAGGAGCCCAGCGGGGTCGCGACCGGCCCCCAGTCGCCGACGTGGTCGAGCAGGGCGCCGCCCGCGCGGCGGGTGGCGCCCTGGGCGGGGACCCGGTCGCCGCGGACGCGGGCCCCTTCCGGACACGGGCCGCCCCCCGGCCGCGGGAGCGGCACGGGGCCAGGGCCAGTGCCAGGGCCAGGGCCAGGGCCAGGGCCAGGGCCGGGACCGGAGTCGGGGCCGTGGCGGAGACCGGAGTCGGGACCAAGGCCGGAGTTCGGGCCTGGCCGGGGGGTGTGGCTCCCGCCTCGGTCCGAGGGGGCGAGACGGTCGGAAGCTGCGGCACGGTCGGAAGTGCTGCCGCACGGCGAGAGCGGGCCGCGGTCGGTGGCGTGGCCGTAGGCCGCGCCGAGGCCGGTCGCGCTGTCGGAGGGAGCCACGGCGGAAGTCCTCTCGGGGGACGGGGCGGGCCGACGTCCCCCGAGGCGAGGGGTGTCGTCGCGAGGGTGGTGTCGGCGGAGGCGTTCAGGCGTGCAGAGGGTTGGCGACGGTGACGTAGACCGACTGCGTGTCCACCGGACCGACGAGTTCGTCGAGACCGTGCAGGCGGGTCAGCAGATTGGCCTTGCAGCGCAGCGCCGGTGCGTCGAGGAGGCGGCCGGGCAGCGTGCTGCGCATCCGCCCGGGGCCCGAGGCGGCGGCCTCCAGGAAGCGGCGGAAGGCGGCGAGCAGCAGCCGCTCGTCGGCGAGTCGCTGTGCGCCGAACGCTCCGACGAGCCCGAACACGTTGTTGATCGCGAGGTAGTAGGTGAACCGTTCGTCCACGACCTCGTCGGAGACGAAGGTGTCGCTGAGCCCGCCGATGCCGGGCAGGCGTGCGTCGAGGTCCCGGCGCCGGGACTCGCGGAAGTAGTAGCCCTGGTTGTCCCGGTACCGGCCGCCGGCGGGCCAGCCGTCGGCGTCCAGCACGAGCAGGGTGTTCTGCTGGTGGGCCTCCAGGGCGACGCCCGCTTCGCCGTCCAGCCAGAGCACCGGGAGGACGACCTGATCGAGGTAGCGCAGGAACCACTCGACGGCCACCGCGCCCCGGGGCCGGCCGGAGCGGGCGGCCAGGCCGGTGAGCAGCTCGGCCAGCCGGGACCGCATGACGGATCCGGTCGCCTGCGCCCGGTCGGCGGTGCCGGCCGGAGCGGCGGGACACGGGCGCGGCCGGAGCGCGACGAGTCCGGCGACGCAGGCGACGTCGTCCCCGGGACCGAACGGACTGTGCCGGATCATCACGTCGAGTCCGGGCACGGGAACGCCGTCCAAGTCGTCGACGGCGAGCCAGGCCGGGTCGCGGACGATGTCGAACCCGGGGTGTGCCGCGTGCCAGCGGCCGGCCAGGCCGGCGCGCAGCAGCCGGTGCGCCTCGACGCCCCGGTGGAGCTCCTTGCGGAGGTTCTCCCGGCGCGAGTTGGTGATGCGCACGGCCAGCGAGAGCTTCAGCATGGCCGGGGCACCCGGCCGGTACACGGTCCGCACCGAGGACGTCGGATGCCAGGGGGCGCCGTGGTCGCCGAGGTCGCGGAGCAGGCCGGCGTCGAGCAGCGCGGCGACGCCGGGGCGGCGGCGTGCCTCGCGCCACTGCCAGGGGTGCAGGGGGAGCGCGGCGCAGCCGTCCGGCAGCGGCAGCCCCGCGCCGGCGAGTCGCGCCGTGAGCCGCTCGGCGGTCACGGGACGGCCGTGCTCGGTCCAGGCCGAGTCGGCGGTGAGCACGGGCGGGGCCACGGCGATCCAGCGCAGGGGGAAGGAACCCTGCGCCTCGGGCGAGTAGCGCGGTGACTCGGTCTCCGACAGGCCTTCACGGCTTTTCGGGGCCGGATGCAGGGGGTGGCCGAGGAGCAGCGCCTGCTCCGCCGTGAGGAAGAGGTCGGGCCCGTCGGTCGGATGGTCCCGGCGCACGTCGAGGAAGGTGGCGGTGCGGTGGACGGAGTCGGCGACGCGGGCGACCAGATCGGTGGCGTGAGCCGCGAAGTCGGTTCTGTGAGCGCTGAGTTCGGTCGTGCGAGGGGCGGGTTCGGTGGCGTGAGCCGCGAAGACGGTCGTGCGAGGGGCGGGTTGGCCGGTGCGGGGGACGATGTCGGCGGCAGGGGCGGGCTGATCCGCGGCGCGGGCGGCCGGGCCGTCGGACTGATCGCCGAAGTCGCCGGTGCAGGCCGTGTCCCGGCCGGCGGCGGCGGCATGAGTCCGTGCGGCGTCGCGGGGTGCCGCGGGTCGGTCGGTCGCGTCATCGGTCGGGCCGTGGGACTCCCGGCCGAGCAGTGTCGCGAGCGCGACGGCGTCCACGGCGGGGGCCTCGGCGGGGGTGCCGGCCAGGCGGGCGGGGCCGAAGCGGTGCCAGCCGGTCGCCGACCAGTAGTGGACGGGCGCGAGCAGTGCGGTGCCGCTCATCGGCAGGGCCACGCGCAGCAGGCCGTCGGCGGGGGCGGGAAGTCCTCTCTCGCGCACCCAGCAGCGGAGCAGGTTCTCCACGGTCGCGGCCTGGGCCGCGGTGTGCGGATCGGGGTGGTCCAGGGTGTCGCCCACACCCTCGATGCGCGCATGCGGGGCCCGCGTCGCTGCCGGATACCGAGTGGGTGCGGGGGCCGGTGCGGGTGCGGGTGCGGGTGCGGAAACGGTCGCCTCGCCCGTGCTCGCGATGCCGGGGGCGGGGTGGTCGGGCGGAACGTCGAACGTGGTGGTGGCGGCGGTGTCCAAGGCGTTTTCTCCGGGAAGGCGCGCGCTGCCGGCGGTCACCGTGGTGCGCGGGGTCGCTGGGCGGCCCGGCGGGTCGCTGCGGGTCGCTGTAGGGCTTGTAGTCGTCTGGGGCGCCCGGTCGTCGTGACCGCGGCGCCTCGGCCACCGGGGGCGCGGCGCACGCTGCCGGCGGCACGGGAGTCCGTTGCAGGAGGCACCCGCGGAGTGGCGGGGCCGGGAGGCACCCGCGGAGTGGCGGGGCCGGGAGGCACCCGCGGAGTGGCGGGGCCGGCGCCGGCGGCCCCCGGTCAGCGGGCGGTCCAGCAGGTGCGGGCGGCCGGGCCCCGGGACCCGGCGGTACACGGCGCCGGTCCGTGATCCGGAGAGGCCGGTCCCTCACCCCGGGGAGCCCGGGCCATCGGCCCGCTGCGTGCGCCGTCCGGAGTGGTCCCGGACCAGGGGGCCGCGGGCCACCGACTGCAGCGCGTCCACGAGCCGGTCGAGGACGGCGCTCGCCTGCTCGTCGGTGAGGGTGAGCGGGGGAAGGAGGCGCACGACGTTCCCGTGGCGTCCGGCGAGCCCGACGAGGAGACCGCGGCGCAGGCACTCCCGCCGGACGGCGATGGCCAGTCCGGGGGCCGGGGCAAGGGCGGCGGCGGCGGCCGCATCCTCGTCGGCGGCCACCTCAGCGCCCCCTGCGGGCCGCACGTCCGCCGCTGCCGCCGCGGCCGCCGCGGCCGTCCTCCCGCCGCCCTCGTGGCTGGGCGGGAACGCGGCATGCGCGGCGGCGGCACGGGTGGCGGCGCCGGCGCCTCGCGAGGGGCGGTGCCCACCGTCGGCGCCGGGGTCCGCCGCCGTCCCGGGGCCGCACGGCAGCACCGGGGAAAGGGTGCCGGGCTCCGGTCGGTCCCCCGGTTCCACCATCTCCACCCCGATCATCAGCCCGCGTCCCCGGACGTCGCCGACGCAGGCGAACTCCTCCTTCAGCACGCCGAGTCGGGCGAGTATCCGGGCGCCGAGCCGGGCCGCTCGCTCGGCGAGGCGGTTCTCCCGGACGTGGGCCAGGGTCGCCGCGCCCGCGGCCATGGCGAGTTGGTTGCCGCGGAAGGCACCGCCGGGTGTGGCGCGGTCCCCGGAGTCGAGGTCGTCGCGACTGACCACCACCGCGAGCGGGAGGCTGCCGCCGACGGCCCGGGAGACGATCACGTCCGGGGACACCCCGCTGTGCTCCACCGCCCAGAAGGTGCCGGTGCGACCCAAACCGCTCTCGGTCTCGTCGGCGACGAGGGCTATGGACCGATCGGCGGTGATCTGCCGCATTCGGCGCAGCCAGGCGTCCGGTGCGGGGTGGACGCCGTCCGCCTGCACGGCTTCGAGGATCACCGCCGCCGGTGCGGGCGCCCCGCAGACGCGATCGTCCAGGACCGACTCGGCCCGGCGGGAGTCGAGTTCGGCCCCGCCGACCCCGCCGGCCCCGCCGGCCCCGCCGGCCCCGCCGGCCCCGAACAGGCAGCGACAGTCCCGGGGATACGGCGGGCACATGCCCGGGGCCTCGGGCGCGGCCGCGGCCGTCGCGGCGCCGTGGCCGGGGAACACCGGGCCGCCGCAGGTGGTGTGGCAGGCGCCGGGGAAGGCGAGGACCCCGGGGCGGCCGCTCGCGGCGCGGACCAGAGCGAGGGCGGCACCGACGGCGTCCGTACCCGACGGCCCGCAGAACCGCACCCGCGCCTGCCCGGACAGTCCCGGCGGCAGGGTCTGATCCAGTTCGGCGAGGAAGGCGTCCCTCACGGGGCTCGCCAGGTCGGGGACGTGCAGCGGTGCGCCGGAGTCGAGGACCGCGCGGATCGCCTCCAGCACCACGGGATGGTTGTGGCCCAGCGCCAGGGTCCCCGATCCGGACAGGCAGTCCAGGTAGCGGCGGCCGTCCGCGGCCTCGATGGTCAGGCCCCTGGCCCGTACCGGCACGACGGGCAGCGCGTGTGCGTGAGTGCGCGCGGCCGCGTCGTGGGCCGGCCGGCGGCTCAGGATTCCTTCGGTCACGGCCACGGCTCCCTCTCCTCCCGCCGCAGTGCGCGGCCCCGGCCCGCCGAGGGCAGGCACCACCTCCAACAACCCCCTGCGGCCCTCCGGGTTACGGGTCGGACGAAGATCCTTGCCGTGACGCAACCGTTGCCGTTTGGTCGGTGGCCCCGCACAGCGAGCGCATAGTGTGTGGTGCCGTTCCGCACGGCACGGTGATTCCGCGCCGAGTACGTTCGTCTCAGGGGGAGTCAGTCCATGCGATCCATACGGCCGTCGGTCACCGTCCATCGGGGAAGGGGGCCGCGGCGCCGGACGTCTCCCCGCCTCGCCGCCCTTGCTCTCGCCTCGGCCCTGGCGCTCACCGCGACAGCGTGCGAGTCCGGCGACGACACCACCGGTTCGGGCGCCCGGGCGGCCGCGTCGGCCTCCGAGGCGGCCGGCGACGGGAAGATCAAGATCCCGGACGACATCAAGGACCGGCTCAAGCAGCACGGGATCGACCTCGACAAGTGGAAGAACGGCGCCTGGAAGAACTGGGACCGGGACGACTGGCTGCGCGAGGCCAGGGACTTCGTCAACCCGATCATCAAGGGGCTGTGGGACCCCGACCGGATGCGGCGCGCCGAGGATCCCGACCGGGGTGTCGACGGCAACGACCTCTCCGGCGACCGGGGCGTGACGGATCCGACGCCGGCGCCGGTCCGGGCGAAGGCCGTCGCCCCCACCTACCACGCCCACGCGCCGGAGGCGGGCAAGGTGTTCTTCGACTCCCCCCAGGGCACGATGGTCTGTTCGGCGACGGTCGTGAAGGACCCGGCGCACCCGGGCAAGTCCAACCTGGTGTGGACGGCGGGGCACTGCGTGCACGCGGGCAGCAAGGGCGGCTGGTACCGCAACATCGCCTTCGTGCCCTCGTACAACGACGCGGGCAGGTCCGCGGGCCGACTGCAGGACGCCAACAGGACGGAGGTCGCCCCCTACGGCGTCTGGTGGGCGGACTGGGCCCGGACCTCCGACCAGTGGATCAAGCAGGGCAGCCACACCGGTGGGGCCGGCGCCCCCTACGACTTCGCGGTGCTCCATGTGACGCCGGAGGAGGGCAGCGGGGGCAAGTCACTTGAGGAGACGGTGGGTTCGGCGCTTCCGGTGGACTTCCACGCGCCGGCGGTGCCCCAGGTGCGGAGCCTCACCGCGACGGGCTACCCGGCGGCCGCTCCGTACGACGGGCAGAAGCTGTACCGCTGCCAGGACAAGCCCGGCCGGCTGTCCCTGAACGCCTCGGAACCGACGATGTACCGCATCGGCTGCACCATGACCGGCGGTTCCTCGGGCGGCGGATGGGTGGCGCCTGGTTCGGACGGCCGGCCCGCCCTGGTGTCCAACACGTCGATCGGTCCCGCGAGTTCCGGCTGGCTGGCGGGGCCGCGGCTGGGCAAGGAGGCCGAGGGCGTGTACGAGTCGGTCAGCGGGAAGTTCGCCGGCCGGTGACCGCGGAACGGTGACGGCCCGCTCCCTGTGGTCGGGGAGCGGGCCGTCGTCCGGTCATCCGGGGGTCTGCCGCCGCCTTGCGGTGCCTCGGTCTCAGAGCGCGGCGGCGGGTGCGTACGGCGCGAGCTCGGCCGCGAGTTCCTCGTGCACCCGCGCCTTGAGCAGCGTGCCCTGCGCGGTGTGCTCCTCGGAGAGCACCTCGCCCTCGTCGTGCGTGCGGGCGACCAGGCTGCCCCGGGTGTAGGGCACGAGCGCCTCGATCTCCACCGAGGGCCGCGGCAGCTCGCTGTCGATCAGGGCACGCAGCTCGGCGATGCCCCGGCCGGTGCGCGCCGAGACCGCGATGGCGTGCTTCTCCTTCCGCAGCAGCCGCTGGAGCACCAGCGGGTCGGCGGCGTCGGCCTTGTTGACCACGACGATCTCGGGAACGCCGGTGGCACCGACGTCCCTGATCACCTCGCGCACGGCGGCAAGCTGCTCCTCCGGGTCGGGGTGCGAGCCGTCCACCACGTGCAGGATGAGGTCGGACTCGCCGACCTCCTCCATGGTGGAGCGGAACGCCTCGACGAGGTGGTGCGGCAGATGGCGCACGAAGCCGACCGTGTCCGCGAGGGTGTAGAGGCGGCCGCTCGGGGTCTCCGCCCGCCGGACGGTCGGGTCGAGGGTCGCGAACAGGGCGTTCTCCACCAGCACACCGGCGCCGGTGAGGCGGTTGAGCAGGGACGACTTGCCGGCGTTGGTGTAGCCCGCGATGGCGACGGACGGCACCCTGTGGCGCTTGCGCTCCTGGCGCTTGATCTCGCGGCCCGTCTTCATCTCCGCGATCTCCCGGCGCATCTTCGCCATCTTCTCGCGGATCCGCCGCCGGTCCGTCTCGATCTTCGTCTCACCGGGGCCGCGGGTGGCGAGCCCGCCGCCCTTGCCGCCGCCCATCTGGCGGGAGAGCGACTGGCCCCAGCCGCGCAGCCGCG
Organism: Streptomyces sp. MS06; assembly: GCF_047200655.1. NCBI lineage: Bacteria > Bacillati > Actinomycetota > Actinomycetes > Kitasatosporales > Streptomycetaceae > Streptomyces > Streptomyces sp. MS06. Next base: position 28,901 of record NZ_JBJZOJ010000051.1, on the reverse strand, counting down.
GCAGCATGTACTGCATCTGCGCGAGTGCGACCTGCGCCTTGCCCTCGCGGGACTTGGCGTGCTGGGCGAAGATGTCGAGGATCAGGGCCGTACGGTCGATGACCTTGACCTTGACGACGTCCTCGAGGTGGATCAGCTGGCCCGGGCTCAGCTCACCGTCGCAGATGACGGTGTCGGCGCCCGCGTCGAGGACGATGTCACGCAGTTCGTGGGCCTTGCCGGAGCCGATGTAGGTGGCCGCGTCGGGCTTGTCGCGGCGCTGGATCACCCCGTCGAGCACGAGTGCGCCCGCGGTCTCCGCGAGGGCCGCGAGCTCCGCGAGGGAGTTGTCGGCGTCCTGTGCGGTCCCCGTGGTCCACACGCCGACGAGTACCACCCGCTCCAGCCGGAGCTGCCGGTACTCGACCTCGGTGACGTCCTCGAGTTCGGTGGAGAGGCCCGCGACGCGGCGGAGTGCCGCACGCTCGGAGCGGTCGAACTGGTCGCCGTCCCGGTCCCCGTCGATCTCGTGGCTCCAGGCGACGTCCTCTTCCATCAGGGCATCGGCCCGAAGACCTTCGGGGTGGTCGTGCGCGAAGCGCTTGGTGTCCTGGGAAGAGGAAGAAGAGGAGGTCATTGGGTCCTTACGTCGATGGGATCCTGTCGGCGGCGGTGTCGGGTCCAAGGGACCCGGCAACCGGTCCGGACGAGCCGGTCCGCCACTGTGCTCAACGCTCGGGTGTTCCGGGAGATTCCCCGGGCCCCGTGCCGCGCCGACCGGGAGATGGTCGCACGGGACGCCCCGTCCCGTCACCGCCTTATCCCCGGGCCGGTGCCGGAACGCCGCACGGGTGCACCCGCCGCGCGGTGCACCCGTACGGGTGCCGCCACAGGGCCGGGCCACACCGGCCGCCACCGGGCGCCCGAGGTCCGCCCCCGGGGACCTCCGGGCGTCCGCGGCCCGACCCTGAAGATGAACGGGTGCCCGCGCCCGACCCTGGCAGATCACCGGGCACCCGGGCACCCGCGCCCGACCCTGGGGAGCGTCATCCGTGTGCGGTCTTGCCCGGGGCGACGGAGGTCCAGTCCGGGTGGCCGGGCATCGGAGGGGTCTTCTCGCCGTACAGCCAGGCCCGGAAGAAGCCCCCGAGATCGCGTCCGGTGAGATGGGAGGCGAGCTCCACGAAGTCGGCGGTGGTCGCCGTGCCGTCCCGGTGGTTCTGCACCCAGGCCCGCTCCAGGCGTTCGAACGCGGGCTTGCCGATCTTCTGCCTGAGGGCGTAGAGGACCAGCGCGGCGCCGTCGTAGACGTTGGCACGAAAGATGCTGATCTTCCGACCGGGTTCCGGTGCCCTGGGCCGCGCGGGTGGTCCCCCGGCCGCCCGCCAGCGGTCGGAGGCGGCGTACGCGGCCTTCATCCGCGTCTCCATCGGCTTGTGCGCCTTCTCCTGCGCGTAGAGCTCCTCGTACCAGGTGGCGTGCCCTTCGTTGAGCCACAGGTCGGACCAGGTACGCGGGCTCACGCTGTCCCCGAACCACTGGTGGGAGAGCTCGTGCACCATGATCGACTCCACGTACCACTCGGGGTAGGCGGGTTCGGTGAAGACGTCCTTCTCGAAGAGGGACATCGTCTGCGTCTCCAGCTCGAAGCCGGTGTCCGCGTCGGCCATGAGCAGCCCGTACGTCTCGAAGGGGAAGGCCCCGACCTTGCTCTCCATCCAGGCGATCTGCTCCGGGGTCTTCTTCAGCCAGCGTTCGAGCCCGGCACGGTCCGCGGCGGGCACCACGTCGCGCAGCGGGAGGCCGTGCGGGCCCGTACGGTGCAGCACGGCGGAGTGGCCGATGGAGACCTGGGCGAGCTCGGTGGCCATGGGGTGCCGGGTGCGGTAGGTCCACGTGGTCGACCGGGCCGACCGCTCCTCGCCTGCCGGCAGTCCGTTGGCGACGGCGGTGTAGCCGTCGGGGGCGGTGATCCTGAACGTGAACATCGCCTTGTCGGAGGGGTGGTCGTTGCAGGGGAAGACCAGGTGGGCGACGTCGGCCTGGTTGGCCATGGCGAGGCCGTCCGAGGTGCGGACCCAGCCGCCGTCGCGGTCGCCCTCCGGGGTGGGGTCGCTGGTGTGCCGCACGGTGATCCGCATCCAGCTGCCCTCGGGGAGCCGCCTGGGCGGGGTGACGACGAGGTCCTCGCCGGCCGTGGTGAAGCGGGCGGGTTCACCGTCGACCTCGACCGAGTCGACCCTGCCCTCGGCGAAGTCCAGGTTGACGCGCTCCAGCGGGGCGGTGGTCCACGCGTCGATGGTGGTGACGGCCTTCAGCGGCTTGGTGTTGTCGCCGCCGTAGGTGAGGGCGAGGTCGTAGGCGGCGACGTCGTACCCGGGGTTTCCCAGGTACGGGAAGAGGCGGTCGCCGATGCCGAGCGGGGCGGCGGGCGTACCGGCGGCGACCAGGCAGACGGAGGCGGCGGAGGCGAGCAGGGCCGCCGTGACGCGCCGGCGGGTCTTCCGCCGGGGGGATCCTGCGCGGGGGGTGAGCAGCATGGACCACGGCTACCAGCGCGGGACGGTACGGCGGTGGCGACGCGCGCCCGGCCCACCCGAACGAGTTGCCCGCGGGCGAGCGGACCCGCGTGCGCACCCGGTGGTGCGCCTCTCGTACGCGCCCCGCCGGGACCCGCCCCCGTCACGCGCCCGAGGCCTCGACGGCCGTCCCGCGGTGCTGCGACCGGCTGACGTCGTACACGCCGGGTACGTCGCGCATGGCCCGCATGAGACCGAGCAGCCGCGCGGCGTCCGGAAGCTGGAGGGTGTACGTGTGGCGCACCCGCTGCTGATCGGGTGGTTCGACGGTGGCGGAGACGATCTCGGCGCCTTCCTGCGCGATGGCCTCGGTGAGGTCGGCCAGCAGGTGCGGACGGCCGAACGACTCGGCGACCAGGGTGACCCGGCACTCGGTGGCCTCGCCCCAGCGCACTCCGATCTCCGCGCGTCCCGCGCTGCGCATCCGCGCCACGGCCGCGCACCCGGCGCGGTGCACCGTGACCACTCCCCCGCGCACGGCGAATCCGGTGACCTCGTCGGCCGGCACGGGGGTACAGCATCCGGCGAGCCGCACCGGCGCACCGGGCAGGTCCACCACGGCGTTCGCCTCTGGGCGGGGCGGGGGGCCGTCGGCCGCGGAGCGCGGGGGCGCCGCCGCGGTACCCCGGTTCGGGCCCGGCCGGGTACCGCGCGGCCGCCCGGGGCCCGCACCCGCCTCGTCCTCCGCGGTCCCCCCGCCTTGCCGGCCCGCTTCGCCGTCCTGGCTTCCGGTGGGTGTCGGGTGGGTGGCCAGCCACCGTTGGATGGCGATCCGGGCGGCGGGCGTGTGGGCGTACTCCAGCCACTTGCGGGAGGGTTCGGAGGCGGGGTCCTGGCCCATCAGCAGCTCGACGGTGTCCCCGTCGCGCAGGACGGTGCTCAGTGTCGCGAGACGGCCGTCGACACTCGCTCCGATGCAGGCGTGCGCGTCCTCGCCGTACTGCGCGTAGGCGGCATCCACGCAGGTCGCGCCTTCGGGCAGGCCGAGAGCGGTGCCGTCGGGCCGGAAGACGGTGATCTCGCGGTCCTGGGCCAGGTCCGCGCGCAGGGTGGACCAGAAGGTGTCGGGGTCCGGCGCGGCCTCCTGCCACAGCAGCAGGCGGGAGAGCCAGCCCGGGCGGGTCGGGTCGGCACGCTCGCCGTCCGCCGCGGACGGCGGTTCGTCCGTGTCGGCGGCGTAGGGCGTGCCGAGGGCGACGACACCGGCCTCGGCGACCCTGTGCATCCGGTGGGTGCGGATGAGTACTTCCACGACCTGGCCGTCGTCGCGGGCGACGGCGGTGTGCAGCGACTGGTACAGGTTGAACTTGGGTACGGCGATGAAGTCCTTGAACTCGGAGACGACGGGCGTCATGCAGGTGTGCAGTTCACCGAGCACGGCGTAGCAGTCGGCGTCGTCGGCGACCAGGACGAGCAGGCGACCGAAGTCGGCGCCGCGCAGTTCACCGCGTTTGCGTGCGACCCGGTGGACGGAGACGAAGTGACGCGGCCGCACCAGGACCTCGGCTGAGATCCCGGCGTCGCGCAGGACGACGCGCATCTCCTCGGCCGTCCCGGCGAGCGGATCGTCCGCGCGGGCGGCGTTGCCGACGATCAGCTCCCGGGTGTGCTCGTACTCCTCGGGGTGGAGGATCGCGAAGACCAGGTCCTCCAGTTCCGTCTTGAGGGCCTGCACGCCCAGCCGTTCGGCGAGCGGGATGAGGACGTCCCGCGTCACCTTGGCGATGCGGGCCTGCTTCTCCGGGCGCATGACACCGAGGGTGCGCATGTTGTGCAGGCGGTCGGCGAGTTTGATCGACATCACCCGGACGTCGTTGCCGGTCGCGACGAGCATCTTGCGGAAGGTCTCGGGCTCGGCGGCGGAACCGTAGTCGACCTTCTCCAACTTGGTGACACCGTCGACCAGGTACCGGACCTCGCTGCCGAACTGCTCGCCGACCTGTTCCAGGGTCACCTCGGTGTCCTCGACGGTGTCGTGCAGCAGTGACGCCGTCAGGGTGGTGGTCTCCGCGCCGAGTTCGGCGAGGATCAGGGTCACGGCGAGCGGGTGCGTGATGTACGGCTCGCCGCTCTTGCGCATCTGGCCGCGGTGCGAGGACTCGGCCAGCACGTAGGCGCGGCGCAGGGGTTCGAGGTCCGCGTCGGGATGGTGGGCGCGGTGCGCGTCGACGACGTGGCCGATGGCGTCGGGGAGGCGGTCGCGTGCGGCGGGACCCAGCAGCGCGGCCCTGCCGAGGCGGCGCAGGTCGATACGGGGCCTGGCCTTGCGGCGACCCGGTGCGCCCGGGTCGGTGACCGCGTCCCGGGTGGCTGGGTTCGTGGCCTCCGCGCTCATGCGCACCTCCGGCTGGCTGGACCGGCGGACGGGGTGCCCCAGGGCGGACACGGCTCGGGGGACTGCGGCAGTCCCCCGTCCGAGCCGGTGCTTGATGCTACCGAGCCCACCACGCGCAAGTGACCGCCTCTCGCAGAGCGTGAAACGGATCACCCATTCGAGCGACGGGCAGCGGGGCCGGCGCCCGACCTCGACCGGCGTCCGGGCGGTTCAGCGCAGCAGGCCGCCGAACCACTCGGCGTCTACCTCGCCCTCGGCGACGATCACCGCGGGACCGGTCATCTCGATCTCGCCGTCGGGCCGTTCGGTGATCACCAGGCGACCGCCCGGCAGGTCCACGGTGTACGTCGCGGGGGTACCCGTGGCGGCGGGGTCGGCACCGTCCCGTCGGGCCGCCGCGACGGCGACGGCGCAGGCGCCGGTACCGCAGGAGCGGGTCTCCCCGGAGCCGCGTTCGTGCACCCGCACGACGACGTGGCCGGGGCCCCGCTCGGCGACGAACTCGACGTTGACCCCGTCCGGGTAGGCGGAGGCGGGCCGGAACGGAGGCGGGGTGTCCAGGCTCCCGGCGTGCGCCAGGTCGTCCACGAAGGCGACCGCGTGCGGGTTGCCCATGTTCACGTTCCGGGCGGTCCAGCTGCGCCCCCCGACGCTCACGGTGACGTCGCCCTCGGCGAGAACGGCTCGGCCCATGCCGACGGTGATGTCACCGTCCTTGGCGAGGTGCACGGACTTCACTCCGGCACGGGTGGCGACCGCCAGGTCTCCCTCGGGGATCAGACCGGCGTGCCGGAGGTACCGGGCGAAGACCCGGACGCCGTTGCCGCACATCTCCGCGATCGAGCCGTCGCCGTTGCGGTAGTCCATGAACCACTCCGCCTCGGCGGCCATCCCCCGCGCCTCGGGGTGCGCGGCGGACCGCACCACGTGCAGCAGCCCGTCGCCGCCGATGCCCGCCCGGCGGTCGCAGAGCGCTGCGACGGCGGCCGGGGACAGGTCGAGGGCGTTCTCGGGGTCCGGGACGATCACGAAGTCGTTCTCGGTGCCGTGCCCCTTGAGGAAGGCGATCCGGGTGCTCATGGGTCGATCGTACGGGGTGGGTGCGAGGTCCCCGCCGCCCCGCCCGGCCGGAGCGGTCCCGTGCCGCCGGCCGGCGGGCCGCCGCTTCGGAGGGCCGCCGCTTCGGAGGGCCGGCCGTCAGCGCAGCCGGGCGACGCGCCACATGGCCAGCACGACGATCGCGGCCACCACCACCGCGTACGTCAGGACGACCCGCCAGTCCGACCTGCGGCCGGAGCCGCGCTGGGGCAGGCCGGGCCAGGTGTAGCCCACCCGGCGGGCGGCCATCATGCCCCAGCCGGCGGCGCAGGAGCAGATCAGCAGGCCCAGCATGGCGATCACGGCGCCGCTGTCGCCGAAGTCGAAGGCGAGCGGGAAGGCGAACATCAGCGAGCCGGTCGCGGCCAGGCCGACGATGGGGGCGAGCTGCCAGATGCGCAGTCGGCGCTGCGGGCGCAGCTCGACCTCGACCTCGGGGCCGGAGGTGAACATTTCCTCGGGCTCCGGGCCGTCCTCGGTCACGCCGTCCTCGGCGCCGTCGGGCCCGTCCGGACTGAGCCGGGGCCCGTCCGGTTCCTCTTCGCCACGTTCGGTGGTGAAGGGTTCGGTGCTCTGTGCGGTGTCACGAGGGCCGGCCTCCATCGCCACGCGCCCTCCCAACTCGGCTCCACTTGGTCGATCGAAGGTCGATGATGGCACGGCGCCGAAGGCCCGGATGGCGGCCGGGGCGTCCCGATGCCATGACGTGATCAGGCTGTAACCGGTCGTTCGACCAACGACAGGGCGAGTCGCGGAAGTTCCGCCCGATCCGCGGCGGCCCCACTCAACCAGTGCACCCGCGGGTCGCGTCGGAACCACGAATCCTGACGGCGCGCGAAGCGCTTGGTGGCACGGACGGTCTCCTCCCGGGCCTCCTGGAGCGTGCACTCGCCGGCGAGCGCCGCGAGGACCTGCTGGTACCCCAGCGCACGCGAGGCCGTGCGTCCCTCGCGCAGCCCCTGCGCCTCCAGCGCGCGCACCTCCTCGACGAGCCCCGCCTCCCACATGCGGTCGACCCGGTGCGCGATGCGCTGGTCGAGTTCGGGGCGCGCGACGTCGACGCCGATCTGCAGGGTGTCGTAGACGGAGTCGTGGCCGGGCAGGTTTGCCGTGAAGGGCTGGCCGGTGATCTCGATCACCTCCAGGGCCCTGACGATCCGGCGGCCGTTGCTGGGCAGGATCGCGCGGGCCGCCTCGGGGTCGGCGGCGGCCAGCCGGGCGTGCAGTGCGCCGGAGCCGCGCAGGGTGAGCTCCCCCTCCAGTCGGGCCCGGACCTCGGGGTCCGTGCCGGGGAACTCCAGGTTGTCCACGGCACCCCGGATGTAGAGGCCCGAGCCGCCGACCAGGACGGGCCACCGGCCGGCGGCGAGCAGCGCGTCGATCCGTTCCCGGGCGAGCCGCTGGTACTCGGCGACGGATGCCGTGACGGTCACGTCCCAGATGTCGAGCAGGTGGTGCGGCACGCCTCCGCGCTCCTCGGGCGTCAACTTCGCGGTACCGATGTCCATCCCTCGGTAGAGCTGCATGGAGTCGGCGTTGACGACCTCGCCGCCGAGTTGCTGGGCCAGAAACACGCCGAGGTCGGACTTTCCGGCCGCGGTGGGGCCGACGACGGCGAGGACGCGGGGGGCGGGGGCGACGATGCTCACCGCACCAGTCTCGCAAACCTCGCACGGTGCCCTCGAACGAGTGAGGTGACACCGCTGACCGCGGTTCGTTTCCCGTTCATGGCTCCCGCGGCCGGTTCAGGAGAGCCGGTGGCCGGGCCGCGCAACGGCGCGTGCCGGGTCCGCGCGGGAACGCTCCCGCACAAGTACCGTATGGAGTGATCATGGGCGTTTTCGGGAAGTTCTTCCGGAGGTCGCGGACCGCGGAGGAAACGGAGTCGTCGGCGGTTGGACCGGTGGAGGAGACCGGGTCCCCGGTGGAGGAGACACGGTCCCCCGCAGAGGGGACGGCGGCCGCTCCCGGGGCGGAGGCAGCGGACGGAGCCGGGGACACGGCGCCGCAGGATCCGGCCGAGGAGGGCGCCGAGGCGGAGACCGCGCCGGCCGTGGAGACCGCACCGGCCGCACCGTCCGCGTCGGAACAGGCCACCGGGATTCCGTCGCAGCAGTCCGTGGGGGAGGCGGCCGACAGCACGGTCGGTGACGGCGCACGCGCCTGACGGCCACGCAGCGCCGAGCAGCGCCGAGCAGCGCTGAAGTGTCCTGGGGCCGCACGCCGGCCCCGGCCGGTTGCAGTCCCCCGAGCGGGGCACCGGGGTCCGGTGCGGCGGATCGCGTCGCGGACGCGGGGTGGGTCACGCACGGCTGCGGCGCTGCCTTCGGCTGCCGGGGCTCCGGGCCGCCGCCCTGCCCGGGACTGCGGCCGAACGCGCCGGGGGTCCCCGTCCGGTGGCACTCCCCGGTCGGCACGACCACCGCGGGCGCAGCGCCGGGACGGCGCCGTCCGCGCCCCCGACCGGCGCGTGGACGTCCGAAGCATCCGGCTCCGGACCCGTGCGGCGTGCGAACGTCCGGGCCCGTGCGGCGTGCGGGCCAGCCGGACGGTCAGGCGGGGAGCCGCTATGACCAGGCCGCGACCAGGTACCCCACCCCGTACGGAGCGCCCTCGTAGAGCAGTGCACCGGTCAGACCGGCGTCCGCGGCGGCCCCGGCCAGGACCTGCCAGGGCGCCCGGCCGGACGCTTTGAGTTCCCGAGCCAACTGCACGTCCAGGGTCCCGAGCGCCGCCACGTCCGCCGCAGCGAGAGCCCGCGACACCGCTGCGTCGAAGGGCGCCGCCCGCTCGTCGAGGTAACCGGGCGCCTTGAGGGTGCGGCAGGCGCTGCCGTCGCCCATGACCAGGAGGGCGACCCGTTCGGCCTGCGCGGCGATCACCCGCCCCTCCTCGGCGCATTGCTCGGGAGCGAGACGTTCCGGCACCGCTCGTCCCTCGAGCGGCGCGTCGGCCCACCCGACGCGCCGCAGCAGCCAGGCGGCGACGGCGAGCGAGGCCGGCAGTCGGGGAGCCTCACCGCCGCCGGACCCCGCTGCGGCGGCCGGCTCGTCCTCCGCGTGACCCAGTACCACCTCGACGTCCACGCCGAAGCCGCGGAAGCCGCCCCGGGCGCCCTCCGTGTGACGACCGCCCTCCGCGGCCGGCCCGACGACCACCAACCGGTCGGGGCGGGCAGCCGCGAGGACGCCGAGCGCGTCCGTACACGCGGCGCGGACAACGTCGAGCTCGGGTGCGGCGCCCGCGGCGACCTCGGGCACGAGCAACGGTGGACCGGGGCAGACGGCGGCGGCTACAAGCATGATCGGCAGGGTAGCCCGCGCACCGCGCCCGTGGAGCCCTTGAGGCCGACGGCGCCGCACGGCCTCCGCGGGCAGCCGCAGGCAGCCGCGGAGAGCGGACGGGCGCAGGGGTTACGGGCGCAGGGCGTACGGGGGCAGGTCAGTCGCAGCCGCAGGCGCTTCCCGTGGCGACCGGCGACGGCGCGGGCGCGCCGATCGTGGGCAGACCGAGCATGACGCCGGCCGGCTGCGCGGCCTCCTCGGCGTTGCGCTTCTCCCAGGCGTCCCCCGCACGCGTGCGGCGCACGTCCAGGACCGGCTTCTCGGCGAGGAGGTGGTGCGGGGCGGCGTACGTGACCTCCACGGTGACCACGTCACCGGGGCGGACCTCCTGCTCCGGCCTGGTGAAGTGCACCAGGCGGTTGTCGCGGGCGCGCCCGGACAGGCGGTGGGTGGCGCCGTCCTTGCGGCCCTCGCCCTCGGCGACCATCAACTCCAGGGTGCGGCCGACCTGCTTCTTGTTCTCCGCCCAGGAGATCTCCTCCTGGAGGGCGACGAGCCGCTCGTACCGCGCCTGGACGACCTCCTTGGGAATCTGGCCCTCCATGGTGGCGGCCGGGGTTCCGGGCCGCTTGGAGTACTGGAAGGTGAACGCCTGCGCGAACCGCGCCTCGCGCACGACGTGCAGTGTCTGCTCGAAGTCCTCCTCGGTCTCACCGGGGAAGCCGACGATGATGTCGGTGGTGATCGCCGCGTCGGGGATGGCGGACCGGACCTTCTCGATGATCCCCAGGTAGCGCTCCTGGCGGTAGGAGCGGCGCATCGCCTTCAGCACGGTGTCGGAGCCGGACTGCAGCGGCATGTGCAGTTGCGGCATCACGTTGGGCGTCTCGGCCATCGCGGCGATCACGTCGTCGGTGAAGTCGCGCGGGTGCGGCGAGGTGAAGCGGACCCGCTCCAGGCCGTCGACGGTTCCACAGGCACGCAGCAGCTTGCTGAAGGCCTCGCGGTCGCCGATGTCGGAGCCGTAGGCGTTGACGTTCTGCCCGAGCAGGGTGATCTCGCTGACGCCCTCCGCCACCAGGGCCTCCACCTCGGCCAGGATGTCGCCGGGGCGGCGGTCCTTCTCCTTGCCGCGCAGCGCGGGGACGATGCAGAAGGTGCAGGTGTTGTTGCAGCCGACGGAGATCGAGACCCACGCGGCGTAGGCGCTCTCGCGCCGGGTGGGCAGCGTCGAGGGGAACGCCTCCAGTGACTCGGCGATCTCGACCTGAGCCTGCTCCTGGACGCGGGCCCGCTCCAGCAGGACGGGCAGCCTGCCGATGTTGTGCGTGCCGAAGACGACATCCACCCAGGGCGCCTTCCGCACGATGGTGTCGCGGTCCTTCTGCGCAAGGCAGCCTCCGACGGCGATCTGCATACCGGGCCGCCTGGCCTTCTGCGGAGCGAGCCGGCCGAGGTTGCCGTAGAGGCGGTTGTCGGCGTTCTCCCGCACCGCGCACGTGTTGAAGACCACCACGTCGGCGTCGCCGTCCGAGCCTTCGGGGGCGCGCACGTACCCGGCGTCCTCGAGCAGCCCGGACAGCCGTTCGGAGTCGTGGACGTTCATCTGGCACCCGTAGGTGCGCACTTCGTACGTCGGGGTCGTCTGCGCATCCACTGCGGGGCTCCGGTCGCTGCTGCTCATGGGGTCAAGGGTAGGCGGTCCGGAGAGAGCCCCGCCCCGGCGCCTGCCGCGCGGCCGGGGGCGGTGAGCGGACCGGGCACGGCGCCGCCCCGCCGGGCCTCGCGGCCGGGCCCTCCTCCTCGCCCCGCGTCGACCTGCACGGCGGGAAAGTCGCGTCGGTGGATTCCGGCGCACAGTCTTGTCAGGGACATGCATTCCTCCTACAGTCCCAGCCGAGCCGAAGGAATGGGAGCGCTCCCACACTCCACGCGGAAGCGCCCCCGCCCCCATACTCCCCGACCCTTCGGAGAGGATCCGCATGCGACCGTCACCGCCCCCTGCCCGCACCTCGCGCGGCCCGCTCGTCGCGCTGCTCACCTCGCTCCTCACGCTTGCCGCGCTACTGACCGGTGTGTCGACGGCCGGCGCCGACACCACGATCTGCGAGGAGTTCGGGTCGACGACGATCCAGGGCCGCTACGTCGTGCAGAACAACCGCTGGGGCACCGGCGAGGCCCAGTGCATCGACGTCACCGACTCCGGCTTCAGGATCAGCCGGGCCGACGGCTCCACCGCCACCAACGGCGCCCCCAAGTCGTACCCGTCCGTCTACAACGGCTGCCACTACACCAACTGCTCACCCGGCACCGAACTCCCCGCCCGGCTCGACGGCATCTCCAGCGCACCCACCGGCATCTCGTACGGCTACGTCGCCGACGCGGTGTACGACGCCGCGTACGACATCTGGCTCGACCCGACGCCGCGCACGGACGGGGTGAACCAGACCGAGATCATGGTCTGGTTCAACGAGGTCGGCCCCGTCCAGCCGGTGGGATCGCAGGTCGGGACCGCCACCGTGGCGGGACGCCAGTGGCAGGTGTGGTCGGGCAACAACGGCGGCAACGACGTGCTGTCCTTCGTCGCGCCGTCCGCGATCACCAGCTGGAGCTTCGACGTCATGGACTTCGTCCGGCAGGCCGAATCGCGGGGGCTGGCACGGGAGAGCTGGTACCTCACCAGCGTGCAGGCCGGCTTCGAACCCTGGCAGAACGGGACCGGGCTCGCCGTGACCTCCTTCTCCTCGTCGGTCGAGACGGGCGGCACCGGTCCCGGCGACCCGGGGGACCCCGGGAACCCGGCAACCTGCACGGTGACGTACACGACCAACGTCTGGCAGGGCGGCTTCACCGCCGACGTCACCGTCGCCAACACCGGCTCCTCCCCGGTGGACGGCTGGCAGCTCGGGTTCACCCTGCCGTCCGGACAGCGGATCACCGGCGCCTGGAGCGCCGCCGTCTCCCCGTCGTCGGGGGCCGTCACCGCGAGCGACCTCGGCTACAACGGCCAGATCGCGGCCGGCGGCCAGGTGTCCTTCGGATTCCAGGGCACCTACGGCGGCAGCTACACCGATCCGGCCGGCTTCACCCTGAACGGGGCGACCTGCAGTACCGCCTGAGACCGCTCTCCGCAGCACGCTCCGGGGGCCGTCCGCCCCGCGCCCGCACTCCGCCCGGGCGGGCCCCCGGAGCCCCGCGGCGACACCCCCCGCGCTGGGACCTCTCCCGGAAAGACAACCCACTGATCCGGCCCGGACCTCCTCGCCCGCCCGGGTGGAATCGCCCCGGGCGGGCGGGGCCCCACACCCCGCCGCCCGCCGACCGGGCGGCGCGAGGCCTCCACCGGGCACGACGACAAGCAGCACGACGACAAGCAGCACGACGGCGAACAGCACGACGGCGAACAGCACGACGGCGAACAGCACGACCAAGGACGGAGAAACGGAGAGAGGAAGGAGAGAGACCATGACGCGACGCAGCAGGATCCTGTCGCTGGCGGCGGTCCTGTCGACGCTGGTCGCAGCGTTGGGCCTGGCCGTTCTCGGGCAGGGCCGCGCACAGGCCCACGGGGTGGCGATGCTGCCCGGTTCCCGGACCTACCTGTGCTACCTCGACGCGCTCACGCCGACCGGCGGACTGGACCCGACCAACCCCGCCTGCCAGGACGCACTCGCGCAGAGCGGTTCGACCTCGCTGTACAACTGGTTCGCGGTGCTCGACTCCAACGCGGACGGCCGGGGCCCGGGCTACGTACCGGACGGCACCCTCTGCAGCGCCGGAGACCGGGCGCCGTACGACTTCTCGGGCTACGACGCGCCCCGCTCGGACTGGCCCCGCACCCATCTGACCAGCGGCGAGACGATCGAGGCGCAGTACAGCAACTGGGCAGCCCACCCGGGTGAGTTCAGGGTCTACCTGACCAAGCCGGGCTGGTCGCCCACCTCCCAGCTGGGGTGGGACGACCTGGATCTGATCCAGACGGTGAGCGACCCGCCCCAGGTGGGCACGCCCGGCACCGACGGCGGCCACTACTACTGGGACATGCCGCTGCCGTCCGGCCGCTCCGGTGACGCCCTGCTCTTCATCCAGTGGGTCCGCTCGGACAGCCCGGAGAACTTCTTCTCCTGCTCCGACATCGTCTTCGACGGCGGCCACGGTGAGGTGACGGGCATCCGGGACTCCGCCCCCACCCCCACCCCCACATCGACCCCGACCACGACCCCGACAGCCACGCCGACGCCCACGGCCACGCCGACGCCGACGCCCACTCAGTCGGACCCGACCATCGGCGACTGCACGGCCACGTACTCCGTGGTGAACTCCTGGAGCGGCGGGTTCCAGGCCTCCGTGGAGGTGTCCAACGCCGGCACCGCTGCGCTCGACGGCTGGTCCGTGAGCTGGAAACCCGCGTCCGGCACGCAGATCAGCACCCTGTGGAACGGCGCCTCGTCGACCGGAGCGGACGGGACGGTCACGGTCCGCAACCTGGACTACAACCGCACAGTGCCCCCCGACGGCAGCGTCAGCTTCGGCTTCACCGCCACCTCCGCCGGGGACGACCTGCCGACCGGCGCGGTCGGTTGCGTCACGCCGTAGCCGCCCGCCCGGTCAGCCCCGCACCTGCTCGCTGTCCGGTCCCGGCACGGGGCCGGACAGCGGTGCGGGCACCGCGGGCGGTCCGGCGGCCGACCGCTCCCGCCTGGGGAGCATGATCGTGCGGGAGAGGACGAAGGTCACCGGAACAGCGGCCGCGGAGGCGAGCAGCGGTGCGTACCGGCTGCCGACCCCCAGGACGTCGACGAGGACGTAGACGCCGACCGTGGTGGCCAGGAAGTTGGTCGCGTTCGTCAGGGGGAAGAGCAGGAACTTCCGCCAGGTCGGCCGGGTCCGGTAGGTGAAGCGCGCGTTCAGGAAGAAGGATCCGGTCATGCTGATGGCGAATGCCAGGACATGGGCCGCGAGATACGGGAGAAGGAGCAGGAACAGCAGGTAGAAGCAGTAGTAGGTGGCCGTGTTGACCACACCGACCGCCACGAAGGCGAGGACCTGACCGGACAGAGGTCGTGCGGCTGAGGATGGCATCAGGCGATGAGGTCCTTCGTGTGCGGTCCGGTGCGCGGCCCTCGGCTCGGTCGGGTGCTGCTCCGCCTCATGGTAGATGCGGCCGTCGTCACCGCTTGTGACGTCGGCCGCCTGCGCTCTGCCGTTGCCGGAGAGTACCCCGCCGAGCCTGCGGCGCGGTGGGCCCCGCCCACCGGGTCCGTGGGCGGGTGCTCCCCGTGCCGCCCGGCTGCGGCGGGCGGCACCGGCGGGCCCGCCGACCGGCGGTCCACGCCGGTGCCCCTGGTCAGCGAGGCGGCTCGCCTGGCAGGATCGCGGGCATGTCCAAGGTGCTCCCCCGGATCGGCGGGCGCCGGGCCCTGCAGGGCGCGGCGGCCGGCGTCGTCGTTCTCGGCCTGCTGCTGTGGTGGTTGCTGCCGCTCGGCGAGGAGGCGCCCACCGGGTCGATCACGATCAGCACCGGCACGCCGAGCGGCGTCTACCAGGACTACGGCAAGCGGCTGCGCTCCGCCCTCGCCAAGGACATGCCGGACCTCAGGGTCAGGTTGCAGAACAGTGAGGGGTCCCAGGAGAACGTGACACGGGTGGCGACGGGCGAGGCGGACTTCGCCATCGCCGCGGCCGACGCCGTGGAGACCTACGCGTTGCGCCACGGGCCGGGGGCCGGCGGACTGCGCGGCGTGGCCCGCCTCTACGACGACTACATCCAGGTCGTCGTCCCGCGCGACTCCGGCATCCGGTCGGTGGCGGACCTGCGGGGCAAACGGGTGAGCATAGGGCCGCCTGAGTCCGGGGTGCGGCTGATCGCCGACCGGGTACTCAAGGCGGCGGGCATCGACCCGGGGAAGGACATCATCCCGGAGAGCGGCGGCATCGCGACGGCGCCGGGGCGGCTGCAGCACGACATGATCGACGCGTTCTTCTGGTCGGGCGGGGTGCCCACGGGCGGAGTGAAACAGCTCGCCGACTCCTTCGCCATCCGGTTCCTGCCGATAGAGGCAGATCTCGTGGCCAAGCTGCACCACGAGGGCGGTGCCACGCGCTACTACCGGGTCACCAACATGCCGGAGTCGGCGTACCCGACGGTGCAGAACGGATCGGCGGTGCCCACCATGGCGGTGTCCAACCTGCTGATCACGCGGGCGGACGTCGACCCCGAGCTGACCGAGTGGGTGACCCGCACGGTGATCAGAAGCCGGGACGGCATCGGCGCCCATGTGCACTCTGCCCAACTGGTCGATCTGCGGACCGCGATCTACACCGACCCGCTGCAACTGCACGAGGGCGCGAGGCGCTACTACCGGTCGGTCAAGCCCTGACCCGGTTCCCGGGCCGTCCGGGCGGAGCCGGACCCGAGTGCGCCCCCGCAGGCAGGTCGGGTGGAGGCCGGCGGGGAGGCCCACGCAGCGGTCGCGGCGGGCGCACGGGCACGGACGGCCCCGAGCCGGTACGCCCCGCAGCGGCGGCGCGGACCGCGATGCGGCGGAGGCGGGGAGGCCGGTGGACCACGGAGCGGACGGGGAGCCGCCGCAAAGCGGTCGCCGGGTGGTCGCCAGGCTGTCGCCGGGTGGGAACCGATCAGGTCGCGGGACCGTGGCGGGGGACGGTGACGGTCACCGCCAGGCCGCGCGGCTCGTGGTGCCGGTAGGAGAGGGAGCCGCCGCCCGCCGCGAGCAGCGCACGGGTGATGGACAGGCCGAGGCCGGAGCCCTTGACGTTCTGGTGGCGGCCGCTGCGCCAGAAGCGGTCGCCGATGCGGGAGAGCTCCTCGTCGGTCAGTCCGGGGCCGTGGTCGCTGACCACGACCGTGGAGAACGCGCCGTTGGAGCCGACCTCCACCTCGACGGACTCGCCCTCGGGGGTGAACTTGACCGCGTTGTCGATCACCGCGTCAAGCGCGGAGGACAGCGTCACCGGGTCGGCCCAGGCGGTGGTGGCGGGGCAGTCGCCGACCAGCCGGACGCCTCTTGCCTGCGCGGCCGGCGCCCAGGCGGCGACGCGTTCGGCGGCCAGCTGACCGATGTCGGTGGTCTTGAGGTCGGCCTCGGCATGCTCCGCGAGGGCGAGGTCCAGCAGATCGTCCAGCACGCTGGCGAGACGGCGGCCCTCGGCCTGGACGGAGGCGACCTCCTGATGGCCCTCGGGCAGGTCGAGGGCGAGCAGGTCGATACGGAGCAGCAGCGCCGAGAGCGGGTTGCGGAGCTGGTGGGAGGCGTCCGCGACGAAGGCACGCTGCTGCTCCAGCACATCCTCGACGTGGTCCGCCATCTCGTTGAACGAGCCGGCCAGCCGCCTGAGTTCCGGTGGCCCGCCGGCCGCCGCGACCCTGGACTTCAGACGCCCCGTGGCGATGTCGTGGGTGGTGGCGTCCAGCACGCGCACGGGCCGCAGCACCCACCCGGTGAGCCGCAGCGCCGCGCCCACGGCGAGGAGCATCGCGGCGATCAGCCCGGCGGCGATGACCAGCCAGCCGTGCAGGATGCGCGCCCGCATCTCCCCCGTCGGCGAGTCGGTGACCACGACGGCCACCACGTCGCCGTCCCGGATGACCGGCGAGGCGACCACCAGCCGGCCCTGCTGCCAGGGCCACACCTGTTCGGGGTCGTGGCTGCGGCGGCTCAGCAGCGCCTCCGCGAAGGCGGCCCGCACCTCACCGCTGCGCGGGAGGAAGAAGTCGGCGGGCGCGCGGGCCATGGGAGTGTCGGCGCGGTAGAAGACCCCGGCGCGGATGCCGTAGACCTCGTGGTAGCTGGCGAGCTCGCGGCGGAGCGTCTCCAACCGCTCCTCCTCGGGCTTCTCGCCGCCCGCGGGACTGGTGTTCACGTACTGCGCCAGGGAGGCGAAGCGGGCCGTGTCGTCGATCCGGTCCACCACGACCTTCTGCTGCTCGGCCGCGGCCAGGCTGACCGCGAGCGGAATACCGAGCGCGAGCAGCACGGCCGCCATGAGGACGATCAGCAGCGGCAGCAGACGTGTGCGCAACCCGTCCCCGCTAGGCGGCCGGGGCGACGAGCCGGTACCCGACGCCGCGTACGGTCTCGATCAGGGCCGGCATGCGCAGCTTTGACCGCAGCGAGGCGACGTGCACCTCCAGGGTGCGGCCGGTCCCCTCCCAACTGGTCCGCCAGACCTCACTGATGATCTGCTCCCGCCGGAACACGACGCCGGGGCGCTGGGCGAGCAGGGCGAGGAGGTCGAACTCCTTGCGGGTGAGCTGGATCACCGCACCGTCGACGGTGACCTGGCGGGTGGGAAGCTCGATGTGGACGGAGCCCAGGCTCAGCGCCTCGTCCGCGGGGCCGGCAGCCTCGTCGTGGGCGGTGCGGCGGCTGACCGCGTGGATGCGGGCGAGCAGTTCCCCGGTGTCGTACGGCTTCACCACGTAGTCGTCGGCACCGAGGTTGAGCCCGTGGATGCGGGAGCGCACGTCGGAACGGGCGGTCACCATGATCACGGGGGTGGCGGTGCGTTTGCGGATCTTGCCGCAGACCTCGTAGCCGTCCTGGTCGGGCAGGCCGAGGTCGAGCAGGACCACACCGAAGCCGGGCCCCTCGGGGACCAGCGCCTGCAGGGCCTCCTCGCCGTTGCGGGCGTGCGTGACCTCGAATCCGTGCCGCGCGAGGACCGCGGAGAGAGCGGCTGCGACATGGTTGTCGTCCTCGACGAGGAGCAGCCTCATCCCAGCCTCCTTCCGTTCATCGGGCAGACTATGCCGTTCGGCAAGCACGCGCGCACGCGCGCGGGCACCATGGCAGTCACGCTGATGGACGAGTGCGCCGTCAAGTGGGTTCCGACCGCCGGCACCTTCCGTTATGCGGCCGATACGTGGACCGGGGTCGCATGCCGGCCACTGCTACGACAGGTGTCCGATTGCTATCGGATCGTGATGCTCAGATTCCCCTCAGATGTAATGACGCTGTTCGGAAGCGCTGATTACTGTCCTCCGAAACCGAGGAGGACGGAGCCAGGAAGCGATGACCGAAGTATCGGTGGCCGGGGAAGACACGGCCGCGACCGACGAACTGGTCGTCCTGAAGAGCGTCAACAAGCACTTCGGCGCGTTGCACGTGCTCCAGGACATCGATCTGACGATCGCCCGCGGTGAGGTCGTCGTGGTGATCGGGCCCTCCGGGTCCGGCAAGTCCACGCTCTGCCGCACCATCAACCGCCTGGAGACCGTCGACTCCGGCTCGATCACCATCGACGGCCGGCCGCTGCCCCGGGAGGGCAAGGCCCTGGCCCGGCTGCGCGCCGACGTGGGCATGGTCTTCCAGTCCTTCAACCTGTTCGCGCACAAGACCGTGCTCGAGAACGTCATGCTGGGCCAGATCAAGGTCCGCAGGACGGACAGGAAGCAGGCCGCGGAAAGGGCCCGTGCCCTGCTCGACCGGGTCGGCGTCGGCGCGCAGGCCGACAAGTACCCCGCACAGCTCTCCGGCGGCCAGCAGCAGCGCGTGGCCATCGCGCGGGCCCTGGCGATGGACCCGAAGGTCATGCTGTTCGACGAGCCGACCTCGGCCCTCGACCCGGAGATGATCAACGAGGTGCTGGAGGTCATGCAGCAACTCGCCCGCGACGGCATGACGATGGTCGTGGTGACCCACGAGATGGGGTTCGCCCGCTCGGCCGCCAACCGCGTGGTGTTCATGGCGGACGGCCGGATCGTCGAACAGGCCACACCCGACCAGTTCTTCAGCAATCCGCGCAGCGACCGCGCCAAGGACTTCCTGTCGAAGATCCTGCACCACTGACGGCGCCCTCGCGCCGGCCCACCGACGACCCCGCGCACCCCGACGGACCGCCTCACCCGCCCCCGCCGGCCCGCTCCTGTTCACCACGCAAAGGAAGTCCACGATGAAGCTCCGCAAGGTCACCGCCGCCTCCGCCGCCGTACTCACCCTCGCCCTGGCCGCCACCGCCTGCGGTGGCGACGACAGCAGCTCCGGCTCCTCCGGCAGCAGCTCCAAGATCAAGATCGGCATCAAGTTCGACCAGCCGGGCCTCGGCCTGAAGCAGCCCGACGGCTTCTCCGGCTTCGACGTGGACGTGGCCACCTACGTCGCCAAGCAGCTCGGCTACCAGCCGGACCAGATCGAGTGGGTCGAGACCAAGAGCGCCGACCGCGAGAACGCGCTCCAGCGCGGCGACGTGAAGTTCATCGCCGCCACGTACTCGATCACCGACAAGCGCAAGGCCAAGGTCGACTTCGCCGGCCCGTACCTGCTGGCCCACCAGGACCTGCTGGTGAAGAAGGACTCGACCATCACCAAGGCCACGGACCTCAACAAGAAGAAGCTGTGCTCCGTGACCGGCTCCACCTCGGCGCAGAACGTCAAGAACGACTTCGCCCAGGACGCCCAGCTCCGCGAGTACGGCGGCTACTCGGAGTGCATCGCCGGCCTGCAGAGCGGCGCGGTGGACGCGGTGACCACCGACGACTCGATCCTCGCGGGCTTCGCCGCGCAGGACAAGTACAAGGGCCAGTTCAAGCTGGTCGGCGCGAAGCTGAGCAACGAGAACTACGGCATCGGTGTGAAGAAGGGCGACACCGAGCTGCTCAACAAGATCAACGACGCGCTGAAGAAGATGGAGAGCGACGGCGCCTGGCAGCAGGCCGTCGAGAAGAACTTCGGCCCGGCCGGCTACCAGAACGAGCCCGCGCCGCAGATCGGGAACATCGTCAAGTAGCGCAGGACACCGCACGCTCGGGGTCCCCTCGGTGAGCGCCGCCGCCCGCCCGCGTCCCGGCGGCGGCGCCCGCCGCACTCCACGTACGCCACACACCCGGAAGCGCGGGAGATCGTGTTCGACTTTCTTGAAGGCTACGACGTCCTAGGGGCGTTCTGGATGACGGTGAAACTCACCGTCTTCTCCGCCGTGGGGTCCCTGATCTGGGGCACCCTGCTGGCCGCGATGCGGGTCAGCCCGGTCCCGCTGATGCGCGGGTTCGCCACCGTCTACGTCAACATCGTGCGGAACATCCCGCTGACGGTCATCATCGTCTTCAGCTCGCTCGGCCTCGCCGACATCTTCGGCGTGACGATGGGCGCGTCCGACGACTTCGCGCTCCAGGGCTTCCGGCTGGCGGTACTGAGCCTGGTCGGCTACACCTCGGCGTTCGTCTGCGAGTCGATCCGCTCCGGCATCAACACGGTGCCCCTCGGCCAGGCGGAGGCGGCCCGGGCGATCGGGCTGAACTTCAGCCAGACCCTCCGGCTGATCGTGCTGCCGCAGGCCTTCCGCTCGGTCATCGGCCCGCTGGCCAACGTCCTGATCGCGCTGACCAAGAACACGACGGTGGCGGCCGCCATCGGCGTGGCCGAGGCCGCCACGCTGATGAAGGAAATGATCGAGAACGAGGCCCAGACCCTGGCCATCGGGGCGGTCTTCGCCTTCGGCTTCGTGGTACTGACCCTGCCCACCGGCCTGCTGCTCGGCTGGCTCGGCAAGCGACTGGCGGTGAAGCGATGAGTTCCGTCCTCTACGACACTCCGGGCCCCCGCGCCAAACGGCGCAACGTGGTCGTCTCGGTCGTCTTCGTCGTCCTGCTGGCCCTGGCGGCCTGGTGGATCTGGCGGGCGCTGGACGACAAGGGCGAGCTGGAGTGGGCGCTGTGGAAGCCCTTCACCAACTCCCCCGCCTGGACCACCTACCTGCTGCCCGGGCTGGTCAACACGCTGAAGGCGGCGGCGCTCTCCATGGTGATCGCCCTGCCGCTGGGCGCGTTCTTCGGCATCGCCCGCCTCTCCGACCACCGCTGGGTGCGGGCCCCCGCCGGTGTGGTGGTCGAGTTCTTCCGCGCCATCCCGGTGCTGCTGCTGATGCTGTTCGCGAACGAGTTCTTCGCCCGCTCCACGGACGTCACCAGCAGCAACCGGCCGTTCTACGCGGTCGTCACCGGTCTTGTGCTCTACAACGCCTCGGTGCTGGCGGAGGTCGTCCGCGCGGGCATCCTGGCCCTGCCCAAGGGGCAGACGGAGGCCGCCTACGCGGTCGGGCTGCGCAAGGGCCAGACGATGACCAGCATCCTGCTGCCGCAGGCGGTCGCGGCCATGCTGCCGGCCATCGTGAGCCAGCTCGTGGTCATCGTGAAGGACACCGCGCTGGGCGGTGTGATGATCGGCTACACGGAGCTGCTCAACTCGCGCAGCACCCTCGCGGCGAACTACGCCAACGTGGTGCCCAGCTTCATCGTGGTGGCGCTCATCTACATCGTGGTCAACTTCAGCCTGACCTCCTTCGCCTCCTGGCTGGAGGGCCGGCTGCGCCGCAGCAAGCGCGGCACCGGCGCGGTGCTCGGCGCCGAGGAGCCCGAGGAGTCCAACCCGGCGGAAGTCGGCGGCACGTACGGAACCGGCGCCGGCGAGGGCGCGGTCTGACCAACCGTCAGTGCGATTGACCCGTACGGAGGCAGCGGCGTGATCACCGCTGCCTCCGTCGCTTGACGCGGGCAGCGGCAGTGGGTTGCATACGTTCTGTGATCGTGCACCCCGCTCCGGCCCCCTGTTCACCTCCGTCCACCGGAACGCTGCTGCAAGCAGGGAGCGCCGCGCCGTGGACCCGGTGATCATCGCCGGGGCCGGGCCGGTCGGGCTCACGCTCGCACTGGCACTGGCCCGCCAGGAAGTGCCCACCGTCGTCCTCGACGAGGGCCCCGGCAAGGACGAGCCGCGGCTCGCGCGGACGGTCGTGCTGCGCGAGGACACCACCGCGCTGCTGGAGCGGCTCACCGGTGTACCGCTCACCGAGGTCGGAGTGCGCTGGGCCGGATGGCGCTCCATGCGGCGCAAACAGGTGATGCGCGCGATCTCGTTCGGGGAGTCCGACCCCGCTCCCCTGCACCTCGCCCAGCACACGCTGACCGGCGTCCTGCGGTCCGCCCTGGAAGCCGAACCCCGCGCCCGGATCGCCGTGGACAGCCGCCTGGACGGCCTCGAACAGGAACCGGGCGGTGTCACGGCGCACACCCGCGGCCCGAAGGGCACATGGTGGCGGGGCAGTTACCTGGTCGGCTGCGACGGCCCGCGCTCGACGGTCCGCAAGATCCAGGACATCCGCTTCCCCGGGCGCACGGCGGTGGAACGGCACGCGGTCGCCGCACTGCGGACGGAACTCCCCTGGCCGGGC
This sequence comes from Streptomyces sp. MS06, assembly GCF_047200655.1. Taxonomy (NCBI): domain Bacteria; kingdom Bacillati; phylum Actinomycetota; class Actinomycetes; order Kitasatosporales; family Streptomycetaceae; genus Streptomyces; species Streptomyces sp. MS06. Next base: position 6,438 of record NZ_JBJZOJ010000051.1, on the reverse strand, counting down.
GAGGCGCTGCTGCAGCGGATGCCGCCCTGGCGCACCTCCGGCCCGTCGGCCGGGGAGATCACCGGCCGCCCGCTGCCGGAGGGGGTGTGGCGCCTGGACTGGCTGCTGCCGCCCGGCAAGGACCTGGTCACACCGGAACTGCTGGTGAACCGGGTGCGGGAGACACTGGCCGGCTGGGCGGGCGGCACCACTCCGCCCTACGAACTGCTCGACACCGGCGTCCACACCGTCCACCACCGCCTGGCCCGCCGTTGGCGCGCCGGCCGGGTCTTCCTCGCCGGCGACGCCGCGCATCTGCTGGGCGCGGTCGGCACGCAGGGACTCGACGAGGGACTCCGGGACGCCGACAACCTGGCCTGGAAACTGGCGCTGGCCTGGCACCACGGGCCGCACGAGACCCTCCTCGACAGCTACCAGGCCGAGCGGCGCGCGGTGGTCGCCTCCCGGCTGCGCACCGCGGACCAGGTGCTGCCCCTGCTGCGGGGCGGCGCGGGGCTGCGGGCCTACGTGCCGGGCACGGCCCGGGGACACGACGCGCTGCTCACCGAAGGTCACCTGGGACGTGGTCCGCTGGGCGAGCCGGGGAAATACACCGGATCCCCGCTGGCGCCCCGGCACCTGGAGGCGGAGGTGCCCGTGGACACACCGCCGGGCGCTCCGGTGACGGACGTGCGGGTCACCGCGGAGGACGGATCCTTCGTACAGCTGCGCGACCGACTGGGTCGCGGCGCGCTGCTCGTGGTCCTGATCGCGCCGGGGACCGGCGTGTGGGAGCGCAGGCACTGGGTGTCGGCCGGGATCATGCCCCGGCTGGTGGCCGCGGTGAGCGCCCTGCCGCACACCGCCGAGCTGCTGGTCGCCGAGGAGTACCCGGGCGCGGCCGCCCACACCGTCCTCCTGGTGCGACCGGACGGCCACCTGGTCACCGCGCTGGGCGGGGTGCGCCCCGCGGACCTGTACGCGGCGGCGGAGGCGGTCGTGGGCGGTGCGGCGAAGTCGGACGACCCGGCGGGTCCGGCAACGCCGTAGCGGATCTCCGCAGCGACCGCCCCACCATTGCGGGAGCGGACGCTGCAGCCCCCGGCCGTGGACGACCGCTGCCGGGCGCGCGGCAGGGCCGTGAGGGGTGTGGGTTGTGGCTGTCGTGGGTCGGCGACTCTGCTTTCCGGCTGTTTGCCGGCACCCGGTCGCCGGTGACCCGCGCCGGCGCCGGCGGACGCGTGGTGCCCCGAACGCGATCGGCGCCCCCGCGCGTCCACCGTGTCCAGGGCCTGGGGTGAACGGACGTCAGAATCCGTCCCCGCCGAGATCCTCCGTGTCCTCGCCCTCGTCCTCCAGTGCCTGCCGTACGACGCGCAGGGCCATTCCCTCCGGATAGCCCTTGCGGGCGAGCATTCCGGCCAGTCGGCGTAGACGCTTGTCGCGGTCGAGACCACGCGTGGCGTGCATTTTGCGGGCGACCAGTTCCCGGGCGGTGGCCTCCTCCTGCTCGGTGTCGAGCTGGGAGACGGCCTCGTCGATCAGTGCCGAGTCGACGCCCTTGGTTCGCAGTTCCCGGGCGAGCGCGCGCCGGGACAGTCCTCGGGCGTGGTGCCGGGATTCGACCCACACGTCCGCGAACGCGCCGTCGTCGATCAGGCCGACCTCCTCGAACCGGGACAGCACCTCCTCTGCGGCTTCCTCCGGGATCTCCCGCTTACGCAGGGCGTCCGCGAGTTGCTTCCGCGTGCGCGGGGTCCCGGTGAGCAGGCGCAGGCAGATCGCCCGTGCCCGCTCGACCGGGTCCCCCGGAGGTTCCTCCTTCTCGGCCCTCGACGAGAAAGATGAACTCCCGTCCTCACCGGGCGGCCCGCCGGAGCCGCCACGCCGCCGACCGCGCCCCCGGCGGCCGGACGTGCCGTGCCCGCGGTGCGATGCGCCGGCCGCACCGTCGCCTTCATGCCCGTGCCCGTCTGCCTGCAGGTCATCGCCGGCACCGACCTGCCCGTGCCCGTGTCTGCCCCCGTCCGTCCCGTCGGAGCCGGGTTGCCCTTCCGCGCTCCGCCCCCGCGGTGCGTCGAGGGGGGCGTACTCGGCCCAGTCGGTTCGCCGTGTCACGGATCAGCTCTTGGCGGCCGCGGTCTTGGTCTTCGCGGTCTTGGCCGCCGAGGGCGCGGGCACCGCCTTCGCGGCACCGTCCGCAGACGTCGCGGTGGCGACCGCCGGGTCGGTACCGGGTGCGGCGGCGGGCTCCTCGGGATGCACGCCGACGCCCAGCTTCTCCTTGATCTTCTTCTCGATCTCGTTCGCCAGGTCGGGGTTGTCCTTGAGGAAGTTGCGGGCGTTCTCCTTGCCCTGGCCCAGCTGATCGCCCTCGTACGTGTACCAGGCGCCGGCCTTGCGCACGAAGCCGTTCTCCACGCCCATGTCGATCAGACCGCCCTCGCGGCTGATGCCCTGGCCGTAGAGGATGTCGAACTCGGCCTGCTTGAAGGGCGGAGCGACCTTGTTCTTGACGACCTTGACCCGGGTGCGGTTGCCGACGGCCTCGGTGCCGTCCTTCAGGGTCTCGATACGGCGGATGTCCAGACGCACCGAGGCGTAGAACTTCAGCGCACGGCCACCGGTCGTGGTCTCCGGCGAACCGAACATCACGCCGACCTTCTCGCGCAGCTGGTTGATGAAGATCGCGGTGGTCTTGGACTGGTTCAGCGCACCGGTGATCTTCCGCAGGGCCTGGCTCATCAGGCGGGCCTGGAGACCGACGTGGCTGTCGCCCATCTCGCCCTCGATCTCGGCGCGCGGGACGAGCGCGGCGACGGAGTCGATGACGATCAGGTCGAGCGCGCCGGAGCGGACCAGCATGTCCACGATCTCCAGCGCCTGCTCGCCGTTGTCCGGCTGGGAGAGGATGAGCTGGTCGATGTCGACGCCGAGCTTCTTGGCGTACTCGGGGTCGAGGGCGTGCTCGGCGTCGACGAAGGCGACGGTGCCGCCGCCCTTCTGGGCGTTGGCCACGGCGTGCAGCGTCAGCGTGGTCTTACCGGAGGACTCCGGTCCGTAGACCTCGACGACCCGGCCGCGCGGCAGCCCGCCCACCCCCAGTGCCACGTCGAGCGCGGTCGACCCGGTCGGGATGATCTCGATGGGCTCGTTCGTGCGCTCGCCCATGCGCATGACCGCGCCCTTGCCGAATTGCCGTTCGATCTGTGCGAGGGCGGCATCCAGGGCCTTCTCGCGGTCGGTTCCTGCCATGGGTTCCACCCGGTTTGCTTGAGTCGATCGCTTCACGTCAAAGACGCTAACGCCTGCCACTGACAATGCGCCCCGACGCCGGCCCGGCCTGTGGACAACTGGCTGGCACATCCACCCGAACCGGGTCGAAATCCCCCTGCGGAAGCCTTGCCGGAGCCTCTATGAGAATAGATGTTCGATTTTTGTGTCAAGCGCACCGCGCGGCACATCCGAGACTACGCTCGCGGGTCCGCAACCGGCGGGACACACCGCGCCCCGGCTCCACCTCGCGGCCACACGGCCGTCGCTGGCCCGGCTGCCGTACCGCACGTCCCTGGGCGAACCGCGCCGGCAGCGGCTCGTCGCAGCGTCGGACTGCTGAGCGACCGCTGCCGGGGCGGTCGGGCTGTGGGCGGTCTCATCCCATCCGGTCACACCCGGCTCCACCCCGGTCCGTGCCGCCTCCTCAGCCCGGCTCCGCGCCCGCCTCGGCCGCCCCCGGATCCGTCCGCGCACCGGTCCGCCCCCACGGTCCGCGAGCGCCGAGCGGCAGGTTCGGGCCCGCGCCCCGTCTCCGGTGGCCCTGGACCCGCGGATCGTCGGTGACGTCGTACCGCTTCACGTAGGCGCCCAGGAAGGCCTGCAGGGTGGCGACCGCCGGGATGGCGATCAGGGCGCCGACGGCACCCAGCAGGGCGGTGCCGGCGATGACGGAGCCGAAGGCGACGGCGGGGTGGATGTCGACCGTCCTCGCGGTCAGTTTCGGCTGCAGCATGTAGTTCTCGAACTGCTGGTACACCACGACGAAGGCCAGCACCCACAGCGCGTACCAGGGATCGACGGTGAAGGCGATCAGCATCGGCAGGGCCCCCGCGAGGTAGGTGCCGATGGTGGGGATGAACTGCGAGACCACACCGACCCACACGCCGAGCACGGGCGCGTACGGGATGCCCAGCGCCTGGAGCAGCACGTAGTGCGCGATGCCGGAGATCAGCGCCATCAGCCCCCGCGAGTACAGGTAGCCGCCCGTCTTGTCGACGGCTATCTCCCACGCGCGCAGCACCTCGGCCTGCCGGTTGGGGGGCAGGACCGAGCAGATGGCGCGGCGCAGCCGGGGGCCGTCGGCGGCGAAGTAGAAGGAGAAGAGGCCGATCGTCAGCAGTTGGAACAGGCCTCCGAGGACCTGCGCGGAGACGTCGAGCACACCGGTGGCGCTGTTCTGGACGTACTTGCGCAACCAGTCGGAGCGGAGCAGCCCCTCCTGCACGTCGACCCGTCTCAGGTCGGTGTGGAAACTCGCGTTGATCCATCTGATGACGGAGTCGAGGTAGTCCGGGAACCCCTCGACCAGCTTGATGATCTGACCGGCGAGCATCGAACCGAGCAGGGTGACGAACCCGGCACTCACGATCAGCAGTCCCAGGAAGACCAGGAAGGCGGCGAACCCGCGGCGCAGGCCGCGGGCGGCCATCCAGCTCACCGCGGGCTCGATGGCGAGGGCCAGGAAGAACGCGATGAGGATGTTGATCAACAGGCCGGTCAGCTGGTGGAACGCCCAGCTGCCCAGTTGGAAGACGGCGATCAGGGCGAGGGCCAGCACCATGGCCCGCGGCAGCCAGCGCGGCATGCGGGCGCTCGGCCGGAGGGCGCCGCCGGCCGGCGGCGCGTCGGACGGGGACGCTGATGCATGCGGGACCGGATGCCCGGACTCGTCGGTGGTTGCCACGGGCCAAGTCTCACCCACGCCGCTGACAAACGGGAGTCTCGCGGTGGCCGGCCCGCCCGTGGCCGGACTCCGACGCCGCGGGTGGACCGGGTGCGCCGTCCGTTCAGCGCCTCTCCTGCGGGACGTCCATCACCGTGCAGACCACGCGCCAGACGTCCTTGGCGTCCCAACCGGCGTCCAGGGCCTCGTGCACCGTACGCCCGCCGAGCTGCGTCATCACGTGATCGCGCGCGAAGGTGTCCGCGTAGCCCGCTCCGAAGTGCTCCGCCATACGCTGCCAGAAGACCGTCAACCGCATGCCCCCAGTATCCCGCCCCGGGGGGTCGGCCCGTGCCGGGACGGCATCCGGAGACCGCTTTCCGTCCTACCGTCTGCCCATGGCCGAAACCGGAGCATCCCCACTCCCCCCTACGTCCACGGCACGCTCCCCGCTCTTCCGTGCCGAACACTTCGTCTGGCTCACCGCACGCGTACTGGAGCAGCGCCTTTTCGCCCACCTCTTCCTGAACGGCGGCGCGGATCCGGTGGAGACCGCGCTGGACGCCTACCGCAACGACGACGGCGGTTACGGCCACGCCCTGGAGCCGGATCTGCGCGGCCCGGTCAGCCAGCCGCTGCACGCCGCGCGCGCCCTGCACGTCCTGGACTGCACCGGCCGCTGCGGCGGACAGCGTGTGGAACGGGTGTGCCGCTACCTGACGGCCGTGTCCACCCGTGACGGGGCGCTGCCGGCGGTCGATCCCGGCCAGCGCGGCTACCCCGCGGCCCCGTTCGTCCCGATCGTGGACGATCCGCCCAGCGACCTGCTGGCCACCGGGCCGGTGGTGGGACTGCTGCACCGCAACGAGGTCTGGCACGCCTGGCTCTTCCGCGCCACCGACTACTGCTGGCAGCGCATCGAGACCCTGCGGGACTCGCACCCGTACGAGATCGAGGCCGCGGTCGCCTTCCTGGACCGCGTCCCCGACCGCTCGCGCGCCGAGGCGGCCGCCGACCGGCTGGGCCGGCTGGTGCGCGAGCACCGGCTGGCGGTCCTGGAGCCGGACGACCGCGCCACCTACCCGGTGTCCCCCGGGTACGCCCCGGGCGAGCACCACTTCCCGCACGACTACGCCGCGACGCCACGCTCGCTGGCCCGCGCCTGGTTCACCGACGAGGAGATGGCCCGCTCCCTGGACTTCCTGGCAGCGGAGCAGCAGGAGGACGGCGGCTGGCCGGTCCGGTGGCGCAAGTGGGCGTCGGCCCCGGCCCTGGAGGGGCGTTCGATCGTGACGATCGAGGCGCTGCGCACCCTCAGGGCGCACGGTCGCCCGATCGGCTGAGCACCGGGCGCGAGCGTCCGGCGCCCGCGGCCCGGAGTCCCTCCGGGCGCGGGCGCCCGTCCGGGCGGGGGCCGTACCGGCCGGGGTCGAGCCGACGCGTCCGGGCCGCGACGTCCGGGCCGGGTGCCGGCGGGGCGGACCCGGGCGCCGGGCGGGGGGGGGGGGGGGGGGGGGGGG
>NZ_JBJZOJ010000050.1:0-59407 GCF_047200655.1 Streptomyces sp. MS06 | reverse complement strand
GGGGGGGGGGGGGGGGACCCCCCCCCCCCCCCCCCCCCCCCCCACACCCCCCCCCCCCCCCCCCCCCCAACCACCCCCCCCCCCCCCCCCCCCTCCCCCCCCCCCTCCCCCCCCCCGCGGCGTGCGCACCCCGTGTGCGCACCGGGCCCGCATATGCCGACCGCACACTCTCCCCAGGGGCGCCGCAGGCGGGTTGACTCCTCATGCACATGCAGGGAACGTCAACGACCCGAGAGAGGAGCGGACTTGTGACCGCCGGTCCCGAGCATCCCGTCGTCCATGGAGAACTCGCGGAGTTACGCCGCCGGCTCGAGGTGGGCAACGCCCGCGTCGAGGGGGGCCTCGCCCTGCTCCGGCACCGCACCGAGGAGACCGCGAAGGAGGTCGACGAGTTGAGCACCCGGATCGTCTCGCTCGAACACGCGCGCTGGCCGCTGCCGTCGCTCGTCGCCGTCTCGGCCGTCGGCGCACTCGTCGTCGCCGTCTGGCAGGCCCTCGGACGCTGAGCACCGTACCGCCGTGCGCTCCGGGCGCCGTGGCGGTCAGCGCACGCCGTCCCGGCCGAGCCGGAGGTGGTGCAGGAGCAGCAGCGCGGCAGCCATGTTGGCGGCGGGAACCTCCCCGCGGGCGACCATGTCGGGTACGAGCTTGAGCGGCACCCACTCCCGGCGGTCGGACTCGAAGTCGTCCACGGGGTGCCCGAGGTACTCGGCCTCGTCGGCCCAGTAGAGGTGGTGCCGGGCGTCGGTGAGGCCGTTCGACGGCTCCACGCTCATCAGGTGGTGCAGCGGTCCCGGCCGCCAGCCGGTCTCCTCCTCCAGTTCCCGGGCGGCGGCGCGGGCGATGTCCTCGCCGTCCTCGACGACGCCCGCCGCGAGTTCCCATCCCCAGCTGTCGGTGATGAATCGGTGGCGCCACAGGAGCAGGACCTCGTCGGCCTCGTTCACCACCGTCGCCGCGGCGACCGGCCGCAGCCGTATGAGGAAGTGGTCGAGGTGCCGGCCGTCCGGCAGTTCGACATCCGCGAGGTTCACCCGGAACCAGCGGTTCGAGTACACAGTCTGTTCGTTCTGTTTCGTCCACTGCACGGTTCTGCCACCTTCCGTCAGGTAGATGGCAATATCGCAGCAGGCGTCATGCCCGAGCAGGCGCGCGAAGCGCCACCGGGGAGACAGGGGGAGCGTCAACGGGGCGCATGGAGCAGGGCGCGGCGCGGGCCGCAGGACGGGCGGACGGGCGGACGGGCGGACGGGCGGACGGGCGGACGGGCGGACGGTTACAGCGGTACGCGCAGGGCGCCGTCGATGAGTTCGGCCGCCTCGGCGGTACCGGCCGAGGCGCTGCGCACCAGATGCTCGCGGACCTCGCGGAGCCTGTCCCGCAGCCGCTGGGACTCCATTCCCCGAGCGGCTTCCGCCATCCGTACGGCCGTGGCCACCGCCTTCTCGGCGTTGCCCTGGCGCAGTTCGATCGTGCTCAGCATCGCCAGCCGGTGCACCCGCCCGCGGTCGTGGGCGGGGTTGTCCACCGCCGCCGCCGCGTGCTCCTGCGCGGCCCGCAGCTCGCCGAGGCTGAGCAGCGCCTCAGCCACCTGGACGTTGACCAGACCCGGCTGGACATAGCCGGTCTCGTCGGGCTCGTGGCCGCGCCGGATCCGTTCGGCGGCCGTCTCGGCACGCCGGATGCAGGACAGCGCGCTCGTCCCGTCGCCGAGGTGTGCGTAGGACTTGGCCTGCATCGCGTACAGGTCGGAGGCGAGCGCGGGCGTGATGTGCTTCCCCGCGGCCCGCAGCGCCGCCTCGGCGAAGGCGACGGCCTGCCGGTACTCCCGCATGAACAGGGACTGGTTGACCAGCAGCGCGATCACGTAGGCGCCGAGCCCCCGGTCACCGCTGGCCTTGGCGAGTCTGAGCGCCTGGTGGAAGTAGCGCTGGGCCAGCCCGTGCGCGTCGGAGTCGTAGGCGCAGATGCCCGCCACGGCCACCAGCCCGCCGGTGGCCCGGTGGAGCTGGCGGCCGGTGGCGTCGGTGTAGCCGCCGCGCAGCAGCGGGGCGGCCTCGGTGTTGAGGAAGCCGACGATGCGGGCGCGGGTCGCGACGCCGCCGGCCTTGCGGTACATCTGCTCGTAGTGGGTGCGGGCGGCGCGCAGCATCTCCAGGTCGGCCGGCGTCACCCGGTGCCGGCCGCCGCGGGAGACGTCCACGTCCTCGGGCGGGTTCTCCCACTCCCACACCGGCATCACCGCGGGCGTGCCGGTGAGCGCGGGCGCGCCGAGCAGGTGCGGACGCGCCTGCTCGTCGGAGCGCCACAGGGCGGTGGCCCGCTCGACGAAACCGGACAGCGAGCTGCCGTGCACGGCGGCCGGCTGCCCCGGGACTCCCAGGCCGATGGCGTCGAGGGTGACCGTACGGCACAGCCGGGCCGCGAGCACCTCGCAGATCAGATCGGGCACCTGGCCGCGCGGCCGTTGACCCTTCAACCACCGTGCGACGGCGGTGTGTTCGTACCGCAGCGCCAGACCGCGGGCCCGGCCCGCCTGGTTGACGTGCGCGGCGAGGCCGGCGTGCGAGATGCCGGCCTCGTCCAGGATCGCGTCCAGCAGAGTGTTGGGCTGCATCGGTGCCCCCGGTGGCTCGGTGCCGACAGACTAGAGCCTGGAGCCCGCGTCGCGCCGCCCTTCGGCAGGACGAACGGAATTTCGGCACCGGCGCCGCGGCCGGACACCGGACGCGGCACTCCGGCGTGCGGCGCCCCCTGCCCTGCCACGGGAGGGCACGGCAACCGCCTTCACACGGGGTGTGAACGGAGTGCGCGCATCCGCAGGGTGCGCGCACTGTCGCGGAGCGTCTCCGGCCGGTTGACTGAGGGACCTCGCAAGAGGCCGGCCGGGCCGCCGGCTCCCCCTCGAAAAATGCGGCGGCCCGCCTCCGCGCCGTCCGCCCGGCTGTCTGCCCGACACTCCGCGGCAGGGCGGACGGCCGCCGGCGGCGGCACCGTCCGGGCCGGCGCCGGCTCCCGGCCACCGCGCCGGGCCCCACGCCTCGCATCCACCGCTCCCCCGTACCGCCGTACCGTGGCCGCCCGCGACCGGCCGGCCCTGTGCCCGCACCCGCCCGTGCCCGAACGGCCGTCATGCTCCCCTGCGTTCGAGGGGTGCCGTCGCGTGCGGACGGCCGGTGGCCTCCGGTGCCGGCTCCGGCGCCTCCGGCGACGGCCCGCGCCGCCGGTCGTTGCTCAGCACCAGCAGTGCCACGTCGTCCGCCGGGGCGCCGGAGGTGTGCCGCAGGAGGGCCTTGAGCACGGTGCGCAGCAGGGTCTGCGGCGAGAGCGGCGCGACACGCACGGCTCCGGCCAGTGTGGCGTGCAGGGGGAAGAAGCGGCCCCGGGCGTCCCGGGCGTCCTCCGCCCCGTCGGTGTGCAGTACGAGTGTCTCCCCCGGCAGCAGGGCCCGGCAGCGGACGGGAGCGGGCCGGTCAGGGAGCGGGAACGCGCCGAGTGGGGGCAGCGGGTCGGTGCGGGCGAGGCGCTCGACGCGGGTGCCGGTCAGCAGGAACGGCCAGGGGTGTCCGCAGTTCAGGGCGCGGACCTCGCCGTCGCCGTCGATCTCCAGCAGCAGGAGGGTGACGAACTCCTCGGCGACGGGCGCGTCGAGGGGCCGGCCGGCCGCGGGGTGCTCGGTGCGGGCCCGCTCGTGCAGATGGCGGGCGAGGGTGCGGTCCAGGCGGTGCAGCACCCCGGCGAGGTCGGCCTCGTCGTGCACGGCCTCCCGGAAACTGCCGAGCAGTGCGGCCACCGTGCCCAGGGCGGCGATGCCGTGGCCGCGTACGTCGCCCATGACGGCGCGTACCCCGTGCTCGGTGGCGACGATGTCGTAGAGGTCGCCGCCGACCGCGGCACCGCGGTCGGCGGACAGCACGGCCGCGGCGGTGCGCAGTCCGTCGACGCGCGCGGGAGGCGGTCGCAGCACCACCTCCTGTGCGGTGTCGGCGACCCGGCGGGCCTGCCTGAGCTCGTACAGCAGGGTGCTCCGCACGTGCAGTACCAGACCGGTGCCCACCGCGAAGAAGACCGCGCTGGTGGCGATCCGCTCCGCCAGCCCGCCGTGCCGGGACAGCGGGCACAGCACCCGGTAGGCGATCGCCACGGCACCCCACAGGGTGGGCAGCCCCAGCGCCACGATGCGGCGACTCGGAGGCCTGGTGCGGAACATGTCGATGGCCCCCCAAGTAGGACCGGGCGCGCGGACGGAACGGCCCCGAAAGGTCGGTCCGAATTCTTTCGACTTCCCCTCCCGGAAGAACAGGCCGCCCGCAAACCTCACCCGAACGGAGGTGACCGGGCTGTGCACGTTCCGCCCCACCGAGCCCACCGAGCCCACCGAGCCCACCGAGCCCACCGAGCCCACCGAGCCCACCGAGCCCACCGAGCCCACCGAGCCCACCGGGCCCACCGAGCCCACCGGGCCGACCGGGCAGGGACGGCAGCGCTCCGGCAGCCGGTCCGGGGGACGCCGGATGCCGGATGCCGTCGGCCCTCCCGCGGTGTCGCGGGAGGGCCGACGGCGTCTCGGTGCGTCTCCGGCAGCACGCTCAGGCGCGGAGCACCGCCCCGGTGCGCTCGCCGGCGAGGGACACCGCGGAGTCCCTCGCCGCCGACGCCTCGTCGACGGTCAGGGTCCGGTCGGCGGCCCGGAAGCGCAGCGCGTAGGCCAGCGACTTGCGGCCCTCGCCGAGCTGGTCGTCGTTCTCGTAGACGTCGAACAGCCGGATGGACTCCAGCAGCGCGCCGGCGCCCTCCCGCAGCGCGGCCTCGACCTCGGCGGCCGGGACCGGCCGGTCCACGACCAGGGCGACGTCCTGGGTGGCGACCGGGAAGGTGGAGATGCGCGGGGCCTGCGGGGTGTCCTCGCCGACCTCCTCCAGCGCGTCCAGGTCGAGCTCCATCGCGCAGGTGCGGGCCGGCAGGCCGAGGGCCTTCAGGACGCGGGGGTGGAGTTCGCCCGCGTGGCCCACGATCCGCTCGGTGCCGTCGACGGACACCGCCAGCTCGGCGCAGCGGCCCGGGTGCCAGGGTCCGTACTGGCCCTTGCGGACGACCAGTTCGGCACCGGCCTCGCGGGCGACGGTGCGGGCCGCCTCGACGGCGTCGGCCCAGTCGGCGGGACGGCCGGCACCCCACCAGCCGGCCTGCTCGCGGGCTCCGGCGAGGACGGCGGCGACATGGCGCGGCTGCTCGGGCAGCGCGGCGTCCAGCTCGGCGATCTCCTCGTCGGTGGGGCGGCGGTCCACCGGCAGGGCGGCCGCGGTCCGCTGCTCCGGGAGCGGGTGGAAGACCAGCCCGGTCTCGAACAGCGCCAGGTCGTGCGAGCCGCGCCCGTCGTTGCGGCGCAGGGCGCCGAGCAGACCCGGCAGCAGCGAGGTGCGCAGGGCCGGCTCCTCGTCGCTGAGCGGGTTGGTCAGCTTCACGACCCTGCGGGCCGGATCGTCGGCATCCAGTCCGAGCTGGTCGAAGACCTGCTCGCTGAGGAACGGGTAGCTCGGGGCCTCGACGTAGCCGGCGCCGGCCAGGGCGCGGCCCACCCTGCGGTGCAGGCGCTGCCGGTGGGTCAGGCCCCGGCCGGACGGCGGCTTGGGCAGCGTGGAGGGCAGCTCCTCGTAGCCCTCCAGGCGGATGACCTCCTCGGCCAGGTCGTTCGGCTCGGCGAGGTCGGGACGCCAGGACGGCGCGGTGACGACGAGTTCGTCCTGCCCGTACACGTCGCAGCCGATCTGCTGCAGCCGCCGTACGACGGTCTCGCGGCCGTAGGCGACGCCCGCGACCTTGTCCGGGTGGTCGGCCGGAACGGTGAGGGTGCGGGGCACCTCGGGGGCGGCGACCTCGGTGACGCCGGCCTCGGCGGTGCCGCCGGCCAGCAGTACCAGCAGGTCGACGGTGCGCTGCGCGGCGGCCGCGGCCGCCTGCGGGTCGACGCCGCGTTCGAACCGGCGGGACGCCTCGGAGGACAGCTTGTGGCGGCGGGCGGTGCGGGCGACGGAGACGGCGTCGAAGTGCGCGGCCTCGATCACCACCTCGGTCGTCGGGTTCGCCGCCCCCTCGGCGGCCTCCCCGGTCGGCTGCGCCCCGGACCCGGGGTGGTCGGCGATCTCGGTGTCGGCTCCGCCCATGACGCCGGCCAGGCCGATCGGGCCCCGGTCGTCGACGATGACCAGGTCCTCCGGGGCGAGGCTGCGCTGGACGCCGTCGAGCGTGGTGAGCTTCTCGCCCGGCTCGGCCCGGCGGACGCCGACGGTGCCCCGGACCAGCTTGCGGTCGTAGGCGTGCAGCGGCTGGCCGAGCTCCATCATCACGTAGTTGGTGATGTCGACGGCGAGCGAGATCGGGCGCACGCCGACCTTCTGCAGGCGGCGCCGGAGCCAGATCGGGGAGCGGGCCTCGGGGCTGAGGCCGCTGACGGTGCGCGCGGTGAAGCGGTCGCAGCCGGCCGGGTCGGCGACCTCGACGGGGTAGCCGTACTCGTTCGGGGCCGGGACGTCGAGCAGTGCCGGGTCGCGCAGCGGCAGGCCGTAGGCGATGGCGGCCTCGCGGGCGACACCGCGGATGGACAGGCAGTCGCCGCGGTTGGCGGTGACCGCGATGTCCAGCACCTCGTCGACCAGTTCCAGCAGCTCGACGGCGTCCCTGCCGACCTCGGTCTCCGGCGGCAGCACGATGATGCCGTGGCTGCCGTCGTCGCCCATGTCCAGCTCGTCGCTGGAGCAGATCATGCCGCGGGACATCCGGCCGTAGGTCTGGCGCTCGGCGATGCGGAAGTCGCCGGGCAGCACCGCGCCGGGCAGCGCGACGACGACCTTGTCGCCCTGCGTGAAGTTGCGGGCGCCGCAGACGATCTCCTGCGGCTCGCCGGTGCCGTTGGCCTCGCCGACGTCGACCGTGCAGAAGCGGATGGGCTTCTTGAAGCCCTCGAGCTCCTCGACGGTCAGCACCCGGCCGACGACCAGGGGTCCCTCGAGGTCGGCGCCCAGGTGCTCGACGGTCTCGACCTCCAGACCGGTCGAAATCAGTCTGGCCTGCACGTCGCGGCCGGTCTCCGTCGCCGGCAGGTCGACGTACTCCCGCAGCCAGGAAAGCGGGACCCGCATCAGATCTCCATCCCGAAGGGTCGGGTGAACCGGACGTCACCCTCGACCATGTCTCGCATGTCTTCGACGTTGTGGCGGAACATCAGCATCCGCTCGATGCCGAACCCGAAGGCGAAGCCGCTGTACCTCTCCGGGTCGACGCCGCAGGCGGTGAGCACCCGCGGGTTGACCATGCCGCAGCCGCCGAGCTCGATCCAGCCTTCGGACGAGCAGGTGCGGCAGGGCCGGTCGGGGTTGCCGACGGACTCGCCGCGGCAGACGTAGCAGACCATGTCCATCTCGGCGCTCGGCTCGGTGAACGGGAAGAAGTTCGGCCGCAGCCGGGTCTTCATGCCCTCGCCGAAGAGGGACTGGACCATGTGGTCCAGGGTGCCCTTGAGGTCGGCCATGGTCAGGCCCTCGTCGACGGCGAGCAGCTCGACCTGGCGGAACACCGGGGTGTGCGTGGCGTCCAGCTCGTCGGTGCGGTACACCCGGCCGGGGCAGATCACGTAGACCGGCAGCTCGCGGCCGAGCAGCGAGCGGATCTGCACGGGGGAGGTGTGGGTGCGCAGCACGACGCCGGACTCGGTGCCGCCCTTCGGGCCCTGCACGAAGAAGGTGTCGTGCTCGCCGCGCGCGGGGTGGTCGGGACCGATGTTGAGGGCGTCGAAGTTGAACCACTCGGCCTCCACCTCGGGGCCCTCGGCGACCTCGTAGCCCATGGCCACGAAGACGTCCTCGATGCGCTCCGAGAGCGTGGTCAGCGGGTGGCGGGCGCCTGCCGGTACGCGGTCGTACGGCAGGGTGAGGTCGACGTCCTCCTCGATCAGCACCCGCGCGTCCCGCTCGGCCTCCAGTGCGGTCTGGCGGGCGGCGAACGCCTTGTTCACCGCGCCGCGGGCCTGGCCGACGCGCTTGCCGGCGTCCGCCTTGGCGTGCGGGGGCAGCGCGCCGATCTCCCGGTTGGCGAGGGCCAGCGGGGAGGCGCCGCCGGTGTGGGCGACCTTGGCCTCCTGGAGTGCGTCGAGGGAGTCCGCGGCGGCGAAGGCGGCGAGCGCCTCGTCCCGCATGCGCTCGATCTCTTCCGGTTTCAAGGCCTCGACCTCGACAGGGTCGTACGACTTATTGGGTGCCGACATCTCTTCCCGTGCTTCCGATTGGCTGGCGGATGGTCCCCGTCATCGACTCGTGCTCACCGACTCGTGCCGTCGCCGACTGGTTCTCACCGGCGCGTGGACGGATCGTGTGTCGTCCGCGGGACACAAAGGTGCCAAGGGCCGAGTCTAACGGGGTGGGGGTGGGCGAAGGCGCCCGCGGGCCACTAGGCGAGATACGCCGGTGCGCCCACGGGCAGGGTAAATCGGAACTCGGCGCCGCCGCCGGGGGCGCGGCCGACCGTGATGGTGCCGCCGTGCGCCTCGACGATTCCCTTGACGATGTACAGGCCGAGACCGGTGCCGCCGCGCTTGCTGCCCCGCCAGAAGCGGGTGAAGACGCGGTTCATGGACTCCTCCGAAATGCCGGTGCCCTCGTCGCTCACGATGACCGACGTGCCGGTGTCCTCTCCCTCACGGGGGGACGCGGCGGACGTGATGTCGATGGTGACGGTTCCCTCGCCGTGGCGCACCGCGTTTTCGATGAGGTTGCTGAGCACCTGGTCGATCTTGTCGGGGTCGGCCCACAGGGCGGGCAGCGGCTGCTCGATGCGCAGCAGGAACCGGTCGGCGGGCTGGCCGGAGGCGACGTAGGCCTGGATGTGCCGTCCCACGGCGGCGCCGATGTCGACCGGCTGGCGCCGCACCTCCAGCCGCCCCGAGTCGATCCGCGATATGTCGAGCAGTTCGGCGATGAGCCGGGTGACCCGGTCGGCGTCGGCGTCGACGGTCTCCAGCATCAGCCGCTTCTGGTCGTCGGTGAAGCGTTCCCACTTGGCGAGCAGGGTGGCGGTGAAGCCCTTCACGGAGGTCAGCGGCGAGCGCAGCTCGTGGGCGACGGTGGCGATCAGTTCGGCGTGGCTGCGTTCGGTGCGGCGCCGGGCCTCGGTGTCGCGCAGTCCGACCACCAGGCGGCGGAGCGGACCGGCGGGCTCGGTGCGGACGTAGCGGGCGGTGACGAGCACTTCACGGCCGCCCGGCAGCAGCAGGTTCCGCTCGGGTTGGCGCACCCGGGTGGCGAGACCGCCGTAGGGGTCGGTCAGCTGCCACCAGCGCCTGCCCTCCAGGTCCTCCAGGGGCAGGGCCTGGTCCAGGTGCCGGCCGAGGGCCGCGGCGGCGGGGAGGTCGGTGATCCGCTGGGCGGCGGCGTTGAAGCAGACGACGTAGCCGTGCTCGTCGGCGACGACGAGGCCGTCGGGAAGGTCGTCGGGGTCCAGGCCGAGCTCGCAGGGGCCGGGCGGCGGGTCCGGGGACCGCCGGGGCTGCCGGCCCGCCCCCCGTGTTCCGGCTGCGCTGCTCGTGCCGACCGTCATCCCCTTGTCCCACCCCTTCCGCGGAGGCCCCGAGCGGGTCACCCTACTAGTTTCCGGTGACGGAGCGGCACCCTGCGGGGGCGCGCTGTGCACGCGCGGAGGCATAGAGGCATACGGCTGCGGCCGTCGCGAGGTTCAGACTCTCGGCCTTCCCGTGGATCGGCACCCGCACCACCGCGTCGGCCAGTGCGCGGGTCTCCTCCGGCAGCCCCCACGCCTCGTTGCCGAACACCCAGGCGGTGGGACCGCCCATGGCGCCCCGGTCGAGTTCCTCGTCGAGGTCCCGGTCGCCGGCGCCGTCCGCGGCGAGGATGCGCGCTCCGGCCTGCCGGAGCCCCGCCACGGCGCGGTCGGCGGGCACCCCGACCGCGACCGGCAGGTGGAACAGCGAGCCGACGGAGGCCCGCACGGCCTTGGGGTTGTACAGGTCGACGGAGGCGTCGGTGAGGACGACGGCCTCGGCGCCGGCGGCGTCGGCGCAGCGCAGCACGGTTCCGGCGTTGCCCGGGTCGCGGACGTGGGCGAGGACGGCGACGAGGCGGGGCCGGCGTCCGAGCACCTCCTCGAAGGGGGTGTCGAGGAACCGGCAGACCCCGACCAGGCCCTGGGGGGTGACGGTGGTGGAGATGTCGGCGACGACCTGCTCGGAGGCGAGCTGGACACGGGCGCCGGCGTCGCGGGCCGCGCCGACGATGTCGGCGTGGCGTTCCGCGGCCTCCACGGTGGCGAACAGTTCGACGAGCGTGGCGCGCCCGTCACTGCCGTGCCCCGCCGCCTCCCGTACGGCCTGCGGCCCTTCGGCGAGGAACAGTCGCTCCTTGCTCCGGAAGTTCCGCTTGGCCAGCCTGCGCGCCGCGGTGACGCGGGGGGAGCGGGGGGAGACGAGTTCGGGGGTGGCGGGGGCCATGCGCTTCACTTTCGGTAACGGAACTCTCCGCCGGCGTCGGGACTCTCCGCCGCGGCCCGGCGCGACGCGGCGGCGGTCGGCCCGGACGGCGGGCCCGGTGCCGACGGGGCCTCCGGGCGGCGGGAGGCCGCCGGGTCCGGCCGCTCGACGAGAACGGACCCGTGGGCGGCTGCCCACGGGTCCGTCCCGTCACATCGGCTCAGCGCCGGTACGGCGTCACGCGGCCTTCGGCGCGTTCACGTCGCTCGGCAGCGCCTTCTGGGCGACCTCGACGAGCGCCGCGAAGGCGCCGGCGTCGTTGACGGCCAGCTCCGCGAGGATCTTGCGGTCGACCTCGACGTTGGCGGCCTTCAGACCCTGGATGAAGCGGTTGTAGGTGATGCCGTTGGCGCGGGCGGCGGCGTTGATGCGCTGGATCCACAGCTGACGGAAGTCGCCCTTGCGCTTCTTGCGGTCGTTGTAGTTGTAGACCAGCGAGTGGGTGACCTGCTCCTTGGCCTTGCGGTACAGGCGCGAACGCTGACCGCGGTAGCCGGAGGCCTGCTCGAGGATCGCCCGGCGCTTCTTGTGGGCGTTGACTGCCCGCTTGACGCGTGCCACTTGTTAACTCCTTGTAGCGGGGCCGCGGTGGAACTCACACGGCCCGGAAACGATTGGGTCCCGGTCGGGAGGGGCGCTCAGCGAGAGCGCCGCGGCCTCACTTGCCGAGAAGCTTCTTGATCTTCTTGGCGTCGCCCGGGGCCATCTCGGCGTTGCCGCTGAGGCGCCGCGTCACGCGGGACGACTTGTGCTCGAGCAGGTGGCGCTTGCCGGAGCGCTCGCGGAGCACCTTGCCGGAGCCGGTGATCTTGAAGCGCTTGCTGGCACCGCTGTGCGACTTGTTCTTCGGCATAGCGCCGTTCTCTCCTCGTCGGTGGCGCTCCGGTGCCCGGTCGCGAAAACCGGGCACGGGGGGAGCGTCGCTCTTGTATCGGTTGTTGCCTGGGACGGGCGTCCCGGGAACGACCCGGGGCGCGCCCCGGGGGATCACGCCTCGGCAGGCTCCTCGGCGGGCACCTCGGCCTCGGCAGGGTTCTGCGAGCGGCCGGGGTTGGCCTTCGCGGACGCCTTGCGGGCCTCCTGCGCCTGGCGGGCCTCGGCCATCGCCTCGGTCTTCTTCTTGTGCGGACCGAGAACCATGATCATGTTGCGGCCGTCCTGCTTCGGGTTCGACTCGACGAAACCGAGGTCCTGGACGTCCTCCGCGAGGCGCTGCAGCAGTCGGTAGCCCAGCTCGGGGCGGGACTGCTCGCGGCCGCGGAACATGATCGTGATCTTGACCTTGTCGCCCTGCTTGAGGAACCGGACGACGTGACCCTTCTTGGTGTCGTAGTCGTGCGGGTCGATCTTCGGCCGGAGTTTCATCTCCTTGATGACCGTGTGCGCCTGGTTCTTGCGCGCCTCACGGGCCTTCATGGCCGACTCGTACTTGAACTTCCCGTAGTCCATGAGCTTGCACACGGGCGGACGGGCGTTCGCCGCCACCTCGACGAGATCGAGGTCGTACTCCTGGGCAAGCTCCAGTGCCTTCGCGAGCGGCACGATGCCGACCTGCTCGCCACTGGGACCGACAAGTCGCACCTCGGGAACGCGAATCCGGTCGTTGATGCGGGGCTCGGCGCTGATGGATCCTCCTCGGTAGCACCACGCGACGGTCTGGCGGACAGCCGCGTACGTCTGTGTTCCTTAGACCTAACCGCGCCGAAGCAGAAAAAATGCCCCGGACGATCACAGGCGGGGCTCCTCGAACTACCGGAGCACCGCCGCGGGGACCGCGGGGCGCACTTTCGGGCGTCTCCCGTCTCGGGGGCGGGAACGCCTGACCGGTGACCCGCCGCCCTGAGGGTGGTCGGGTGGGAGTTCGAAAGCCTCCACTTGTGGGCCGGGCCCGGCTGCCGTGTGGCACACCTGTCCGACCGGTCGTTACACAAGGTTAGCAGGCCGTCGGGGCGTGCGCTAATCCGCCGCCACCGGACTCCTGCTCTCCGGCGGGAGGGCGCCTGGTCCTATCGTGTGGGGCATGAGTGAGACCCCGCCCTCCGAGAACCCCGGCAGCCCCGACTCCCCCGGCAGCCCCGACTTCGACGCCATGGCCCGCGACATCGCGGAGGTTCCGGCGGTCGAGGTGATCGTGACGGTCGCCGTCAACCTGATGAGCGCCGCCGCCGTGAAGCTCGGGCTCACCGAGGAGGGCGACAAGCACAAGGACCTGGACGAGGCGCGCAAGCTGGTGCACGCTCTCGCCGGTCTGCTGGACGCCTCGGCGACCGAGATCAGCTCCTTCCACGCGGCGCCGCTGCGGGACGGCCTCAAGTCCCTCCAGCTCGCCTTCCGCGAGGCGTCCCTCGTTCCCGACGAGCCGGGCCAGGGTCCCGGGGAGAAGTACACCGGCCCGCTCTACGGCTGACCTACCGCTCCCGCACGTACAGCGGCTCCCCCGGCGGCGTGGTCCCGGCCGGCAGCAGCGCCAGGTCGAGGCCGCGCACCAGGCGGGCCCGCAGCGTCTCGTCGGCCGCGAGCCGTTCGGCGACCGCCCGGACGGCTTCCGCCGCTGCGGCCCGGGCCGGTGCGGCGGCTTCGCCGGGTGCGGCGCCCGGGGCGAGGACGAGGGCGAGGGTGCCGTCGGCCGACTGCCCGGGACCGAGGTGGGCGCGCAGCACGCGCGGCTCGGCGGCCACCGCCCGGCGCACCGCGTCGAGGACCGCGGGATCGGCGAGCGGGTCGGTGGTGGTCCGGCCCTCGGCCAGCGCCCGCAGCGCCGGACCGCTCAGTTCGAACGGCACCGGCCCCGCCAGGTCCAGGACGACGGTGTCGGCCTTCTCGTGCGCCGCCGCCTGGAGCGCCTGGTGCAGGGGCACGGCGACGGGGCGGGCCTGAGCGTCCCAGCGGGCCAGGGAGTCGGTGGAGGTGAAGGCGGGCAGCGCGGTGCGGTCGCCGGACCTCAGCGTCGGCACCGCCATGTCGGAGGTCTTCTCGCGGCGCAGCCCCCGCCCCGCGCCGGCCCGGACCGCGTCGGCGTCCCCGCCCTCGCCGTCCGCCGCTTCGCCGGCCTCCTCCACCTCACCGAGCACCGCCACGACCGGCACGAGCAGCCGGGCGCCCCGGAGCGCCTCCAGCACGGGACCGACTCGACCGCGGTCCTCGGACCAGGCGGCGAGCGCGGCGCTCAGCCGCGGGTCGGCGGAGCCGTCGTCGTCGGAGAATCCGGAGTCGGGGATGTTCTTGTTCGCCACGGTTCCCGACCCTATCGGGGAGAACGCCGCCGGTCCGGCCCGGGGCCCGGGCGCCGCGGGTGGCCGCTTTCAGAGGAATCTCAGCTTTCCCTGACATACGTTTAACATCCGTCTCACGGGCGGCACAGCCGGTGCCCGGAGGATCGCGGGCATGGAGTCCCCCGGAGCCCGCCGGAACCGTGTCCGCCCGCCGCGCCCGTCCCGCGCACCCGACCCGCTGCGCCGCCGCCGCTTGCGCATGAGCACGGCGCTGGCCTGCGTCGCGGTCGTCGGTGTGACGGCGGTGGGCGCCGGGTACGCCAGGTCGCGGGCGCACCCGGACGCGGGTGGCGCGCCGTCGGCTGCGGCACCGTCGGCCGGAGCACCGACCGCGGCACCGGCCGACGACGGCGCGGTGCGGGCCGAGAGCGGCGGAACGCCGGCCGCGGAGGACGGGGAGGACGGGGAGGCCTCGGTGGAGCAGGAGCCCGGGGTGCCGTCGGCCGCCGATCTCACCGACGTGCTCGCGGACGCCCTGGACGCGGTGGATGCGGCCGACGGGGCGGAGGTCTCGGTGGCCGTACTGGACACCGCCACCGGCGACAGCGCCGTCTACGGCCGGGGCGCCTTCGACACCGCGAGCATCGTCAAGGTCGACATCCTGTCCGCGCTGCTGCTCCGGGCCCAGGACGCCGGACGGCGGCTGACCTCGGCCGAGCGGGCGTACGCCACCGCGATGATCGAGAACAGTGACAACGACTCGGCGTCGGCGCTGTGGCGGGCCATCGGGCAGGCGGACGGACTGGACACCGCCAACCGGCGGCTCGGGCTGACCGGCACCGAGGGCGGCGCCGGCATGCTGTGGGGGCTCACCCGGACCACTGCGGCGGACCAGCTCGTCCTGCTGCGGCAGGTGTTCGGCACGGAGTCGGCGCTGACCGAGGCCTCGCGGTCCTACGTCCGGGAGCTGATGGGGCGGATAGCCTCCGGGCAGCGCTGGGGCGTGTCGGCGGCTGCGGACGGTTCGGACTGGGCCCTGAAGAACGGCTGGCTGCCGCGGAGCACGACCGGGCTGTGGGACGTCAACAGCATCGGCCGGGTGGCCGCCGGCGGCCGTGACGTCCTGGTGGCGGTGCTGTCCCGGGGCAGTACGACCCAGGCGGAGGGGATCGCGCTGGTGGAGGCCGCGGCACGGGCGGCGGTGCGGTCCGCGGACCTCGCCTCGCGGGTCTGAGCGGCGGGCCCTCGCGCTGCACGTACGCCGGTGGGGCGAGGTGGTGATCGCCGCGGCCCGGGAGCCGTGGTGCCCGGCGGAACGGGCGGCGGGCGCGGCGACGGGGCGCATCCCGTCGGGTGGAACGCCCCGGCATCCCTAGAGCGGCGACCGGTCGCCCGGCACACCGGCGGTGCGCCGGCTCCGCCACAGCACCACCGCCGCGACCAGCAGGACTCCCCCGGCACCGCCCGCCAGCGGACCGGCCCAGGCACCCGTGCCGCCGCCGGGGCGGTCCGGGTCCGGGCCGGGGCCGAAGTACTCCTTGCCGTACGCCGCCGCGTGCAGTCCTCGCGGCTTCAGCGCGGCCGCGGCCTTGATGGCGGCCGCGGGGTCGACGAAGCCGAAGCCGCGGGAGTCGTCGCGTCCGCCGTCCGGGGCGTCGCGTGCGGTGTCCTCCAGCAGCTGCTTGATCTGCGCCGGGGTCAGACCGGGGTGGGCGGCCTTGACGAGGGCGACCGCGCCGGAGACGAAGGCGGACGCGGCGGAGGTGCCCCAACCCTCGTAGTAGCGGTGGTCGGGGTCGGCGATGACGACGTCCACGCCGGGCGCGCTGACCGTGGCGTACCAACGGCGGGTGGAGAAGGAGGCACGGGTGCCGTAGCGGTCGACGGCGGTCGCGGCGATGACGCCCGGGTAGGCGGCCGGGTAGGAGATGTGGTCGCCCTTCTCCCCGCCGTTGCCGGCCGAGGCGACGACGACGGCGCCCTTCCCGAGCGCGTACTGGACGGCCTCGTCCTCGGCGGGTTCGGGGTGCGCGGAGGAGGAGTCGTCGCCCAGGGAGAGGTTGATGACGTCGGCGCCGTGGTCGGCGGCCCAGCGGATGCCCTCGGCGAGGGCGGTGCCGCGGGTCTTGCGGGCCTTGGCGCGGGCCGGGTCGCCGTCCTCCAGGATGACCCGCACCGGCAGGATCCGGGCCTCGGGGGCGACGCCCATGATGCCGTCGGCGTGCCCGGGCCCGTGACCGTGCCCGGCGATGATCCCGGCCATCGCGGTGCCGTGGCGGGCCCAGGTCCGGTCGCCCCGTTCGGCGCCGAAGCCGACGAGGTCGGTTCCGGTGAGGACGTTCCCGGCGAGGTCGGGGTGGTCGGCCTCCACGCCGGTGTCCAGGACGGCGACGGTGACGCCCTCGCCCTTCGTGGTGCGCCAGGCCTGCGGGACGTGCAGGGCGTCCAGGGCCCACTGCTTGGCCCGTATGCCGTCGGCCTGCGCGGGGGCGGCGGGCAGGAGGGCGGTGCTCGCCGCGAGCAGGCAGCCGACCAGGGCGGCGCGGCGGCTGGTACGGCCCCTGGTCCGGTGGCTCATGAGTGCTTCTCCGTAGGCGCTGTCGCCGCCGCGGTCCGGTCGGCGGACGGGGCCGCCGCGGCGATGCGCAGCCCGCGGGCGATGCGGTCGGCCAGGCCCTGGGCCTCGTTGCCGAGTCCGGCCTGGGCCGGTGCCGTGGTCGCGCCGGACGCGGTGGCCTGCTCGGCCGGCTGCGGGGCGTCGACGGCGCGGCCGTCCGCCCAGCCGGAGACGGCGTAGACGACGACCGGGGCGTCGGTGAGCACGGACACGGTCCACGAGGCCCGCTGCGCGGCGCCGAAACCGGCGGCGGGGGTGCCCGCGGCGGCGTACGGGCGGGGCATCAGGTCGGCGCGGCTGCTCAGGTGCTCCTTCGCGAACCGGGCGCCGAGCGTCCGCATGGCGTTCTCGTCGGCCTCGGCGAACAGCAGGCCCACGGTGGTGACGTAGCTGCGGGTGGCGTCGGTGTAGGTGGCCCGCAGCAGGCGCTCGCAGCCGATCGGGGCGAGCACCTTGCTCAGCAGGGGGTCGAAGGCGTTGCCGCAGTTGCCGTCGGGGGCCACCGCGATCCGCGTCCAGGTGCGGTCGGCGCCGCCGGGGCCGGCGCCCTGTCCGCGCACGGTGGGCGGGAACAGCCGGTCGACGGGCGCGGTGTGCCACAGCTCGGCGGCGGTGGCGAAGGTGTCGTGGGCCCCGCTGTCGCCGGAGTCCCCGGTCAGCCAGCTGCCGGCGGCGGCTCCGCCGATGAGACCGAGCCCGAGCACCAGGCAGACGACGGCGGCGAGACCCCGACCGCGGCGGGACCCCCGGCGCGGCTCCTCGAACGCCTCCGGTTCCCCCAACGACACCAGGGGCCGCGACCCCGCGGACGGCGCCGGGGCGTTCCAGGACAGCGCCGGGTCGGGCGGAACGGCCGGCCCGGCACCGGGCGCGGTCCCGGCGGGCGGCGCGGAGGCGGGCCCGGTCCCGGCGGGCGGCGCGGAGGCGGGCCCGGTCCCGGCGGGCGGCGCGGGGGCGGGCCCGGTACCGGACGGCGGCGCGGGGGGAGGGGGCGGGGGCCGTCGATCGCCGGCCGGGGCACCGCCGGCCTCGTCCCGCCGCCCGCGGCCGGCGGCCGCGGTGGCCTCCGGGTCGGCGGGAGCCGCCGGTACGGGGCGGAGCCGGGCGGTGGTCTCCGTCGCCGGCGCGCCGGGGCCGGCGGCCGAGGCGGCCCGGGCCCCCGCCCGGGGCAGCCGGAGGCGGGCGGTGGTCTCGGGGTCCGTCCCGGCCGGTGCGGCGGCGGGCCGCCGCGGCGGCACCGCGGGGCCGTGGCCGGGGCGGGGCGGCGCGGGGGCCGGGACCGGCGGGGCGGTGTCCGCGGGTCGCGTCTGCGGCCGGTCGACGTCGGCGGCGGCCCGCGGGGCGTCCTGCTCACGCGCCTCGTCAGCAGCGGGCCCGTCGGCGCCGGCCGGCCGGGCTTCGGGGGCCTGCACCGGGCTCGGCACGGCGCTCCCGTCGCGGCGCGGGGCCGGCGGGGCGTCCGGGAAACGCGCCGACGCGGGAGGCGGAGGCGGGGACGCGGCGGTACCGCGCGGCGGGGTGAAGGGGGCGGCGCGGCGGGCCCCGGGTGCGGGCTCGGGGCGCTCGCCGGGGGTCCCGGGAGGCGCGGCGGCCGGCGGCGGTACGGGCTGCGCGGGCGCCGCCGCCGGGTCCGTGCGGGGCCGCCGCGGCGGATCGGCGGTGGCGGGCGCCTGCGGTGCGGGGAGCGCGGGGGCCGCAGCGGGGTGCGCGCCCGGAGACCGGTCGGCGGCGGGCCGCGCACCGGGCGGGTGCACAGGGGGGTGCGGTTGCGGGGTGCGGTGCGGGGACGCGGGCGGTGCCTCCGGCGGGGGCGCGGGGACGCGGCGTGCTTCCGTGCTCATGCGCCCCCGTCTCCTCGTCTCCCGGCCGTCGTCCCGCCGCTCCGGGTCGCGCCCGGGCCGCGGCCGCGGTCCCGGCCGCGCGTACCCGCGCGGGCGAACCGGCATCCGGCACGGGTGTGCGGCCGCGACCCGCAGGCACCGTGCGCGTCACTCTACGGCTTGTCGGCGACGGGGAGGCAACCAGTGGGCGGCGCCGGGGGATCTGCCCGGAACGTCCCCTACCCAGCGGTAATCGGGCGTGGCAGGCTTCGCCCATGACTGCGCCCTCCGCCGACCGGGCCCGTTACGACCGGGCCACCGCCCATCTCGACGCCCCCGTCGCGATCGTGGACCTGGACGCCTTCGACGCCAACGCGGATGATCTGGTCCGCCGGGCCTCGGGCAAGCCGATCCGGGTGGCCAGCAAGTCGGTGCGGTGCCGGGCGCTGCTGGAGCGGGTGCTGGCGAAGGACGGTTTCCGGGGCGTCATGTCGTTCACGCTGGCCGAGTCGCTGTGGCTGGCCCGGTCGGGTTTCGAGGACGTGCTGCTGGCCTATCCCTCCGCCGACCGCGCCGGCTTCGCCGAGCTCGCCGCGGACGCCGAACTGGCGGCCGCGGTCACCGTCATGGTCGACGACGTCGCGCAGCTCGATCTGATCGACGCCGCCCGCGACGGCGGCGGCGAGGTCGTCCGGGTGTGCCTTGAGTTGGACACCGCGCTGAAACTGTTCGGCGGCCGGGTGCGGGTGGGAGCGCTCCGCTCCCCGCTGCACTCGCCCGACGACGTCGCCGGGCTGGCGCGGGCGGTGGCCCGGCGGCCGGGGTTCGAACTCGTCGGGATCATGGCGTACGAGGGCCATGTCGCGGGCGTCGGGGACGTCGTCACCGGGCGGCCGCTGCGTTCGCGTGCGGTACGGCTGATGCAGGCCGCCGCCCGGCGGGAGCTGGCCGAGCGGCGGGCCGCGGTGGTGCGCGCGGTGCGGGCCGTGGCACCGGGTCTGGAGTTCGTCAACGGCGGCGGCACGGGCAGCGTGCAGCACACCGCCGCCGAGGACGCGGTCACCGAGATCGCCGCCGGCTCGGGCCTGTACGTGCCGCGGCTGTTCGACAACTACACGTCGTTCCGGGGCCGGCCGGCCGCGCTGTTCGCCCAGCCGGTGGTGCGGCGGCCCGGGGTGGGCGTGGTCACCGTGCTGGGCGGCGGGTATCCGGCGTCCGGGGCCGCCGGGGCCGACCGGCTGCCGGTGCCGTACCTGCCCCGGGGGCTGCGCTACGACCGGCAGGAGGGGCCGGGCGAGGTGCAGACGCCGCTGCTCGGGTCGCCGGCGGACGACCTGCTGATCGGGGACAAGGTGTGGTTCCGGCACGCCAAGGCGGGTGAGCTGTGCGAGCGGTTCGACGAGTTGCACCTGGTGGTGGGCGACAGGGTGGCGTCGACCGTGCCGACGTACCGCGGTGAGGGCCGTACGTTCCTCTAGCGCCGGGCGTCGTGATCGGGCGGACGGTGCCCGTTGCGGCGCCGGGGACCGGCCGCCCGCGGTTCCGGTCCCCCGATCGCGGCGCCCGTCAGAGCGGGGTGACGTACGCCCCGGAGATGCCGCCGTCGACCAGGAAGTCGGTGGCGTTGACGAAGGAGGAGTCGTCGCTGGCCAGGAAGGCCACCGCGGCGGCGATCTCGTCCGCCTCGGCGAACCGGCCGAGCGGGATGTGCACCAGGCGGCGCGCGGCCCGCTCCGGGTCCTTGGCGAACAGCTCCCGCAGCAGCGGGGTGTTGACCGGGCCGGGGCAGAGGGCGTTGACGCGGATGCCGTCCCGGGCGAACTGCACACCCAGCTCGCGCGACAGGGCGAGGACGCCGCCCTTGGAGGCGGTGTAGGAGATCTGGCTGGTCGCGGCGCCCATCCGGGCCACGAACGAGGCCGTGTTGATGATCGAGCCGCTGCCCTGGCGCCGCATGTACGGGATCGCCGCCTTGCAGCACAGGTAGACGGAGGTCAGGTTGACCTCCTGGACGCGCTTCCACGCCTCCAGGCCGGTGTCCAGGATGGAGTCGTCGTCGGGCGGGGAGATCCCGGCGTTGTTGAAGGCGACGTCGACGCTGCCCCAGGTGTCGTACGCCGTCCGGAAGAGGGCGTCGACCTGGTCGGGGTCGGTGACGTCGACCTCGGCGAAGCGCCCGCCGGTCTCCTCGGCCGCGGCCCGGCCGCGGGTCTCGTCGACGTCGCCGCACAGGACGTGCGCCCCTTCGGAGGCGAGTCTGCGGGCGGTGGCGAGTCCGATGCCGCTGCCCGCTCCGGTGACGACGGCGACCCGGCCGACCAGCCGGCGGCAGACGGGTGCGGGGTTCCGATCGGTCACTGCGGGCCCTCCGTGCTGATGAAGACGTTCTTGGTCTCGGTGAAGGCGGCCAGCGCGTCGGGGCCGAGCTCGCGGCCGATGCCGGACTGCTTGAAACCGCCGAACGGGGTCCAGTAGCGGACGCTGGCGTGGGAGTTGACGGAGAGGTTCCCCGCCCGGACCGCCCGGCAGACGCGCAGGGCGCGGCCGACGTCGCGGGTCCAGACCGAGCCGGACAGCCCGTACTCGGTGGCGTCGGCGAGGCGGACGGCCTCGGCCTCGTCCTCGAAGGGCAGGACCACCGCGACGGGCCCGAAGACCTCCTCGACGGCGGCGGGCGCGTCCGGGGAGACGTCGGTGAGGACGGTGGGCGGGAACCAGAAGCCGGGCCCTTCGGGGGCCTTGCCGCGGATCCCGGGCGCGTCGGGGGCGACGTAGGAGCGGACGCGTTCCCGCTGGGCCTTCGAGATCAGGGGCCCCATCCGGGTGGCCTCGTCGGCCGGGTCGCCGACGGTCACGGACTCGATCGCGGGGGCCAGGAGGGCGAGGAAGCGGTCGAGGACGTCGCGCTGGACGAGGATGCGGGTGCGGGCGCAGCAGTCCTGCCCGGCGTTGTCCAGGAAGGACTGCGGCGCGGCCGCCGCGGCGGCTTCCACGTCGGCGTCGGCGAAGACGATGTTGGGGCTCTTGCCGCCGAGTTCGAGGGTGACGCGTTTCAGGTGCGCGGCCCCCTTCGCCCACACCCGTCTGCCCACGGCGGTCGACCCGGTGAAGACGATCTTGGCGACGCCGGGGTGCTCGACGAGGGCGTTGCCCGCGACCGGGCCGGTGCCCGGCAGGACCTGGAACAGTCCCTCCGGCAGCCCGGCCGCCAGGGCCAGTTCGGCCAGTCTCAGCGCGGTGAGCGGGGTGGTCTCCGCGGGTTTGAGCAGGACGGCGTTCCCGGCGGCCAGTGCCGGGGCGGCCCCCCAGGCCGCGATCGGCATCGGGAAGTTCCACGGTGCGATCACCCCGACCACGCCGAGGGGCTCCAGGAAGGTCACGTCGAGTCCGCCGGGGACCGGGATCTGGCGTCCGGTCAGCCGCTCAACTCCCCCGGCGGCGTAGTCGAGCAGGTCGCGCACGTTGCCGGCCTCCCACCGCGCGTCGCCGATGAGGTGGCCGGCCTCGCTGACCTCCAGCCGGGCCAGTTCCTCCAGGTGTCCGTCGACGGCGGCGGCGAAGCGGCGCAGCAGCCGGGCCCGGTCGCCGGGCGGCAGGCCCGCCCAGCGGGCCTGGGCCCTCGCCGCCCGGGTGACGGCGGCGTCCACGTCGGCCGGGGTGGCGGCGGCGACGGTGGCGACGATCTCCTCGGTGGCGGGGTTGAGGACGTCGAGCGGGGGCGCGGACTGCTGCCGGGGCTGCTGGGACAACAGGGCCTCACATGCGTTCGAAGGAGCGGCGCAGCTCCCAGTCGGTGACCGCGGCGTCGAAGGCGTCCAGCTCGACGCGGGCCATGTTGCGGTAGTGGGCGACGACCTCGTCGCCGAACGTGGCCTGAGCGATCGGGCTGGCGGCCCAGAGTTCGGCGGCCTCGCGCAGCGTCGTCGGGACGCGGGCGAGGTCGGCGGCGTAGGCGTTGCCCTCGCAGGGGTCCGGGAGCGGCAGCTTCTGCTCGACGCCGTGCAGACCGGCGGCGACGAGCCCGGCGACCGCGAGATGGGGGTTGACGTCGCCGCCGGGCACCCGGTTCTCCAGGCGCAGGGAGCGCCCGTGGCCGACGACCCGCAGGGCGCAGGTGCGGTTGTCGTGGCCCCAGGCGACGGCGGTCGGGGCGAAGGAACCGGGCTGGAACCGCTTGTAGGAGTTGATGTGGGGTGCGTAGAGGAGGGTGAAGTCGCGCAGCGCGGCGAGCTGACCGGCGAGGAAGTGGCGCATCAGGGAGGACATTCCGCCGGGGTCGTCCGCGGTGCCCGCCATGGCGTTGCGTCCGCCGGCGTCCGCGAGCGAGAGGTGGATGTGGCAGGAGTTCCCCTCCCGCTCGTCGTACTTGGCCATGAAGGTGAGCGAGACGCCCTCCTGCGCCGCGATCTCCTTGGCCCCGGTCTTGTAGATCGCGTGCTGGTCGCAGGTGACCAGGGCCTCGTCGTAGCGGAAGGCGATCTCGTGCTGGCCCGGGTTGCACTCGCCCTTGGCGGACTCGACGGTCAGCCCGGCCCCGGCCATGTCGTTGCGCAGCCGGCGCAGCAGGGGCTCGATCCGCCCGGTGCCCACGATGGAGTAGTCGACGTTGTACCGGTTGGCCGGTGTCAGGCCCCGGTACGCGGACTCCCACGCCTGCTCGTAGGTGTCCCGGAAGACGATGAACTCCAGCTCGGTGCCGACCTGGGCGGTGAGACCGTGCTCGGCGAGGCGGGCCAGCTGGCGGCGCAGGATCTGCCGGGGCGCGGCGACGACGGGTGTTCCGTCCTCCCAGGCGAGGTCGGCCACCGCCAGGGCGGTGCCGGGGTGCCAGGGCAGGCGGCGCAGGGTGGCCGGGTCGGGGCGCATGGCGAAGTCGCCGTAGCCGCGGTCCCAGGAGGACATGGCGTAGCCGTCGACGGTGTTCATGTCGGCATCGACGGCGAGGAGGTAGGCGCAGGCCTCGGAGCCGTGGCCGAGGACCTCGTCGAGGAAGAACCGGGCGGCGAACCGCTTGCCCTGGAGGCGCCCCTGCATGTCGGGGAAGGCGAGGACGACGGTGTCGATCTCGCCGCCGGCGACGAGGGCGTGCAGTTCCTCGACGCCGAGCGGGGGTGTGCGGTCTGCCACGGGAGCGCCTCCTTCGGGCTGCTGCGGGCTTGCGCGGGGGTGTCTCGTCCGAGCCGGGAGCCATAAGGTATTGCGCGGGACCATTGCTTGGGAAGGCGGCGCGACGGCATGCCTGAGGACGCGGGCGGTGTGCGGGCGGACCGGTTCGCGCCGGTGCTGCGCCGGGTGCGGACGGGCAACGGCTTCGAGGAGGCGCTGGAGCAGATCCTCCAGGTGCTGCGGCTGGGTCTGGTGCCGGCCGGTGAGCGGCTGCCCGCCGAGCGGGAGCTGGCGGGGCGGCTCGGCATCAGCCGGGTGACGCTGCGCGAGGTGCTCGGGGTGCTCCGGCGGGAGGGCCTGGTCGAGTCCCGCCGCGGCCGGTACGGGGGCACGTTCGTGCGGGACCGCGCGGAGGCCGGCGGGGCGGACGGACTGCGCCGCCGGGTCCCGGACGTGGAGGTGGAGGACGTGCTGCGGTTCCGGGAGGTGCTGGAGGTGGGGGCGGCGGGACTGTGCGCCGCGCTGCGGCCGACGGGCGGCCGGGCGGCACGGCTGCGGACGGCGCTGGCCGGCACCCGCGACGCGCCCCTGGCGGAGTACCGGCGCCGGGACACGCTGCTCCACCTGACGCTGGTGGAGTTGTGTGGCTCGCCGTCGCTCACGGCCCAGTACGCGGCGGTCCGGTCGACGGTGAACGGGCTGCTGGACTGCATCCCGCTGCTCGTCCGCAGCCTGGAGCACTCGCAGCGGCAGCACCGGGCACTGGTGGAGGCGGTGCTGGACGGGGATCCGGAGGCGGCGCGGGAGGTCGTGCGGGAGCACTGCGCGGCCACGGCGGCGCTGCTGCGGGGTTTCCTGCCGGTGCGACCGGCGGGCTGATGGTACGGATGCGGCCCATTGCGGCGAGTTGACGGTACCGCCGGGGCGGAGGAGGAGTGCGGCGTGGCGACGAGCGGTCCGCTGATCGGCATCAGCACGTATCTGGAGCCGGGGGTGCGCTGGGGTGTGTGGGAGCTGGAGGCGGCACTGCTGCCGTCCGGGTACCCGCGGCTGGTGCAGCGGGCGGGCGGGCTCGCCGCGCTGCTGCCGCCGGACGGGCCCGCGAGGGCGGCGGCGGCCGTGGCCCGGCTCGACGGACTGGTGATCGCCGGCGGCCCCGATGTGGAGCCGGTCCGCTACGGCGCCCCGCGTGACCCCCGGACCGGACCGCCCGCCCCGGAGCGGGACGCCTGGGAGCTGGCCCTGATCGAGGCGGCCCTCGACGCCCGGGTCCCGCTGCTGGGGATCTGCCGCGGGATGCAGCTGCTGAACGTCACGCTCGGCGGCACCCTGGTGCAGCACCTCGACGGCCACGCCGGGCGTCCCGGCGTCTTCGGCCGCCATCCGGTGGTGCCGGTGCCGGGTACGCGCTACGCGGCCCTCGTCCCCGAGGAGACTTCGGTCCCGACCTACCACCACCAGTGCGTGGACCGCCTGGGTGCCGGTCTGGTCCCCTCGGCCCACGCCTCCGGCGACGGCACCGTGGAGGCGGTCGAACTGCCCGCGGACGCGGGCTGGGTGCTCGCGGTGCAGTGGCATCCGGAGATGGGCGAGGACCTGCGGGTGGTGCGGGGGCTGGTGGCTGCGGCGGGCGGGTGACGGCGGCGGCGCGCCCGCGCCGGTGCCGTGCGCCGCTCAGCGCGGCGGACCGGACGTGCCGGCGGGCGACATCCGGGTGAGGGACAGCAGATCGCGGGCCGGCCCGGCCGGGCGCTGCCCGGTGGGCCACACCGCCCGCAGCTCGCGCGCCAGTGCCACACCCTGCACCGGGACCCGCACCAGGCGCCGCATGGCCAGCTCGTCGCCGACGGCCAGCTCGCTCAGCACCGCCGGGCCCGCGCCGCGCACCGCCGCGGCCTTCACGGCGGTGGTGGAGGACAGCTCGATCAGGGGCCGCGCCAGCCCGCCGAGGGCCGCGTCCAGCACCTGCCGGGTGCCGGAGCCCTTCTCCCGGAGGATCAGCGGCGTCTCCCCCAGTTCCCGCGCGGACAGCGGCCGCCGTCTGCGCGTCCACGGATGTGTGGGCGCGGCCACCACGATCAGCCGGTCGTGCGCGATGACCGCGCTGTCGAGTCCGGTCGGCACGTTCAGCCCCTCCACGAACCCGAGGTCCGCCTCGTCGGAGAGCAGCCGTTCGGCCACCCCCGCCGAATTGCCGGCGAGCAGCGACACCGCCGTGTCCGGACGGTGCCCGCGCAGTGCGATCAGCCAGCCCGGCAGGAGGTACTCGGCGATGGTCATGCTCGCCGCGACCCGCAGCCGCGAGTCGCGGCGGTCCCGCAGGGCCTGCGCGCCCGCGTCGAAGGCCTCGGCGGCCTCCACCACCCGCCGCGCCCAGTCCGTCACCAGGGCCCCGGCGTCCGTCAGACGGGAGCCGCGCGGCGAGCGGTCCACCAGGGCCACGCCGAGCTGCCGTTCCATCGACCGGATGCGGCTGCTGGCGGCGGGCTGGGTGATGCCCAGTTCCCGTGCCGCGCCGCCCAGGCTGCCCAGCCGGGCGACGGCCAGCAGCAGCTCCAGCGCGCCCAGGTCCGGCACCCGGTGCGCCAGCGAACCGGCCGCCGGCCGGGCCTCGTCCTGTCCCCGCCTCTCGCTCATAAGCCCAGTTTATGTCCTCATAGGGTGCCGGTCCCTGGTGGCGGACGTCCGCGGGCAGCACCGTGGAACCATGGTCACCGCAGTCCGCCACCTGGGCCCCAACTGGTACGCCTCCGTCATGGGTACCGCCGTCCTCGCCACCGCCGGCGCCGGCCTCCCCCTCGACCCGCCGGGTCTGCGCTCCGCCTGCGCCGCGGCGTGGGCGCTGTCCCTCGGCATGCTGGTGGTGCTGCTGGCCGCCCGCGCCCTGCACTGGGCCCACCACGGCGACCAGGCCCGCGCCCACCTGCTGGACCCGGCGACGGCACCGTTCTACGGCTGCCTCGCGATGGCTCTGCTGGCGGTCGGCGGCGGCACGATCACCGTCGGCCGGGACTGGATCGGCACCTCGGCGGCCGTCGCCCTGGACTCCGTGCTGTTCACCGCCGGCACGGTGACCGGGGTGGCGTCCGCCGTCGCGGTCCCGTACCTGATGACCGCGCGCCACCGCATCGGGCCGGGGCAGGCGAGCCCGGTCTGGCTGCTGCCGCTGGTGGCGCCGATGGTGTCGGCGGCGCTCGGCCCGCTGCTGGTACCGCATCTGCCGCCGGGGCAGCCGCGGGCGACGCTGCTGCTGGCCTGCGTCGCGCTGTTCGGGCTGAGCCTGCTGGCGACGTTCCTGGTGCTGCCGCTGGTGTTCGGCCGGCTGCTCACCGGCGGTCCGCTGCCGCTGGTGCTGACCCCGACGCTGTTCCTGGTGCTGGGGCCGCTCGGCCAGTCCACCACCGCCGTGGGCAAGTTCGCCGACCTCGCGCCCGGTGTCGTACCGGCGCCCTACGCCCAGGGCTTCGCGGCGCTGGCGGTGCTGTACGGGGTGCCGGTCACGGGCTTCGCCCTGCTGTGGCTGGGCCTGGCCGCCGCGCACGTGGTGCGGGCCCGGCGGCACGGCATGCGGTTCGCGATGACCTGGTGGGCGTTCACCTTCCCGGTGGGCACCTGCGTGACGGGCGCCGAGGCACTGGCCCGCCGGACCGGCCTCGCCGTCCTCGACGTACTCGCCTGCGGGCTGTACGTCCTGCTGGTGGCCGCCTGGTGCGCGGCGGCCGCGGGCACCCTGCGCGGGCTGCTCAGCGGTGCGCTGCTCGCAGCGCCCCGGCCAGTACCCGCGGCGCCTCGGCCAGTGACGGCCCGTACCACGTCAGGTGCCGTCCGCTGACCAGGGCGCAGCGCAGTCCGGGGAACGCCTCCGGGCCGTCCCCGGCGGTGAAGCGGTAGGGCTCGTCGGGCAGGACGACGACGTCGGGCGCCGGGGCGCGCAGCTCCTCCAACGGCACCCGCGGGTAGCGCTCCGGGTGGTCCGCGTACCGGTGGTCGACGCCGAGGCGGGCGAGCACGTCGCCGGCGAAGGTGTCGCGGCCGAGCACCATCCAGGGGCGCCGCCAGATCGGCACCACCGCGCTGCTGCGGCGCCCGGGAGGGGGCAGCTCGGCCCACGTCAGCTCGGCCCGGTCCAGCCAGCGCGGCCGGGTCCGCGCCCCGCAGGCGGTGACGGTCCGGTCCAGTTCGCGGAAGGCCTGCGGCACCGTGCGCACCTCGGTGACGAGCACCCCGACGCCCGCCTCGCGCAGCGCCGCCAGGTCGGGCGCCCGGTTCTCCTCCTCGTTGGCGAGCACCAGGTCGGGTGCGAGCGCCAGGATCCGCTCCACGTCCGGGTTCTTGGTTCCGCCGATCCGGGCCACGTCGAGGTCGGCCGGACGGGAGCACCAGTCGGTGGCACCGACCAGGGCGCCGGGTACCGACGCGGCCACGGCCTCCGTCAGCGACGGCACCAGTGACACGGTCCGCGGGGGTGTCACGGGGCCGGCCGCCCCCGGACGGCCTCGATGTGCTCGGCCACCGCGACCACGATCACCCGGGTGTCGGAGACGGTCGCCCGCCAGCGGTGGCGCACCCCTCCGGTGAGGTACAGGGTGTCGCCGCGGCCCAGCCGGTAGGCGCGACCCTCCGCCTCGATCTCCACCGCGCCGTCGGCCACGTAGAGGAGTTGGTCGTTGCGGTACCGGAACTCGCGGCCCGCGTCGTGGTCGCCGGTGAACTCCTGGGCGGCCATCTGGTGGTGGCCGCGCACCAGGGAGCGCACCCGGGGCTCGGGGCCGGGCTCGCCGTCCTCGTCGCGGACGACGTCGACGCTGCACGCCGGGTCGGCGGCGGCGAGGAGTTCCACGGCGGTGGTGCGCAGCGCGTCCGCGACACGCTCCAGGGAGGCGCGGCTGGGACGGGCGCGGTCGTTCTCGACCTGGCTCAGGAACGGCACCGAGAGGCCGCTGCGCTCCGCCACCACGGCAAGGGTCAGGTCCAGGGCGCGACGGCGCCGCCGCACGGCTGAGCCCACCCGCAGGGGCTGGTCCTTGTGGTCGCCCATCGCCCGGATCCCTCCTTCGCGCGTCGGTCGTGGCGTCGTCGCCGCCCCGGCCCCGCGGCACCTGCCCTCCGATGAGTTCTCTGCACCCTACGCAGGTTCGGCAAACTGATTCATGCACCCGTCATATCGCGGACATCTGCGGTGGGGCGCGACCTCACACTTCACGCCACCGGATCGGTGCCCGAGCCGGGGGCACCACCGGGACGGGTGCCCCTGTCCGGTTCAATGCGCGCGGGCGCCCTGGTGTTCCCGAGAGCCGTGCGGTGCAGCTCCGGCGAGAGCGTCGCTCTGCGTGGTTGTCCGGATTCTTGCCGTGCAGGGCGCTGTTCGGAGCCCCGGACGGCACCGCGGGACGGGGCACCGGGCGGCGCCGGCCGGCCGTCGCGCGGTGCCTGTCGGTGGGGTACGGCATGATGCGAGCGTGACCGGACGACTGCTGCTTCTCGACACCGCCTCGCTCTACTTCCGCGCGTACTTCGGAGTCCCGGAGTCCGTGCGGGCCCCGGACGGCACCCCGGTGAACGCGGTGCGCGGCCTGCTGGACTTCATCGACCGCCTGGTCCGCGACCACCGGCCCGACCACCTGGTGGCCTGCATGGACGCCGACTGGCGTCCTCACTGGCGGGTGGAGCTGATCCCCTCCTACAAGGCGCACCGGGTGGCGGAGGAGCGTCCGTCCGGACCGGACGAGGAGGAGGTGCCGGACACCCTCTCGC
Organism: Streptomyces sp. MS06; assembly: GCF_047200655.1. Lineage (NCBI taxonomy): Bacteria > Bacillati > Actinomycetota > Actinomycetes > Kitasatosporales > Streptomycetaceae > Streptomyces > Streptomyces sp. MS06. The sequence goes on along the minus strand of NZ_JBJZOJ010000050.1, from coordinate 30,364 downwards.
CCCAGGTACCGGTCATCGAGGACGTCCTGGACGCGCTGGGCGTCGCGCGGGTCGGCGTCCCGGGGTACGAGGCGGACGACGTGATCGGCACCTTCACCGCGCGCGCCGCGGGCCCGGTCGACATCGTCACCGGCGACCGCGACCTCTACCAGTTGGTGGACGACGCCCGCGGGGTGCGGGTGCTCTACCCGCTGAAGGGCGTGGGCACGCTCCAGTTGACCGACGAGGCGGTGCTCCGCGAGAAGTACGGCGTCGGGGGGCGCGGGTACGCGGACCTGGCGCTGCTGCGCGGCGACCCGAGCGACGGCCTGCCGGGAGTCCCCGGCATCGGGGAGAAGACGGCGGCCAGGCTGCTGGCGGAGTTCGGCGACCTGGCCGGGATCATGGCGGCCGTCGACGACCCGAAGGCGAAGCTGACCCCCTCGCAGCGCAAGCGGCTCGACGAGGCCCGGCCCTACCTGGCGGTCGCCCCGAAGGTGGTCCGGGTGGCCGGGGACGTCCCGCTGCCGGAGGTGGACACGGCACTGCCGCACGCCCCGCGCGACCCGGCGGCCCTGGACCGGCTGGCGGAGCGCTGGGGACTCGGCGGTTCGCTGCGGCGGCTGCTGGACACCCTGACCGCGTGAGCGGGGTCCGACGACCGTGGTACGCGCCGGCCGGGGACGGGTGCTAACTTAGGCTAGCCTAAGCGAGGAATCAGGGAGGCCGTCATGGCAGAACGTCCGGCACGCAGGCCGCGGATGACCCGTTCCGCGCGGGTCGTGCGCACCGAACGGCTGACCCCGCACATGCAGCGCGTGGTCCTGGGAGGCGGGGAACTGGCGTCGTTCTCCGCGGACACCTGCACCGACCACTACGTCAAGCTGCTCTTCCCGCCGGAGGGCGTGACCTACCCGGAGCCCTTCGACCTGGACCGGATCCGGGAGGAGTTCCCGCGCGAGCAGTGGCCGGTGACCCGCACGTACACCGTGCGGGCCTGGGATCCGGAGCACCGCGAGCTGACCCTGGACTTCGTCCTGCACGGCGACCAGGGTCTGGCGGGGCCCTGGGCGGCGCGGGTCCGGCCGGGCGAAACGATCCGGTTCCTGGGGCCCGGTGGCGCCTACGCCCCGGACACCACCGCCGACTGGCACCTGCTGGCCGGCGACGAGAGCGCGCTGCCGGCGATCGCGGCCGCTCTGGAGGCTCTGCCCGCCGGCGTCGTGGCGCACGCCTTCGTGGAGGTGGCCGGCCCGGAGGAGGAGCAGAAGATCGACTCGGACGTGGAGATCGTCTGGCTGCACCGCGGCGACCGGCCGGTCGGCGAGGCCCTGGTGGCGGCGGTGCGCGGGCTGGACTTCCCCGAGGGCAGGGTGCACGCCTTCGTGCATGGAGAGGCGCACTGCGTGAAGGAGCTGCGCCGGCTGCTGCGCGTCGAGCGCGAGATCGCCCGCGAGGACCTCTCGATCTCCGGATACTGGCGCAAGGGCCACAACGAGGACGGCTGGCAGGCTTCCAAGCGGGAGTGGAACGCGCGGGTGGAGGCGGAGCAGGAGGCTGCGCCCCCGGCGGCCTGAGGCCGGAGCCGGCCGCGTCCGCCCCGGACAGCGGCACGCCCCGGCGCGAAAAGCGAAAGACAACGGACTCGGACTCGGGCTGCGTCAGCTCGGACTGCGTCACGATGCGGCCCGCGGCTGCCCGGGGCGGACGCGGCCGGCCTGCCCGCCACCCCGCGGGAGTGGCCGGGGGCGGGCAGGGGTGGCTGGTTTCCCGCCGTGCGCGGCGGCTCGTACGCTGACCGGCGTGAGACGTCCGCGCCGTACCCCGCCCTCTCCCCTGCCGCAGCGCCGCGGGGTCGACCCGGTGCGGGTACGGCTCCCCGCCCGGGGACCGTGGGCCACGGTCGGCGGGTACCTTGCGGAGCGCCTGTCGGGCGCGGGGGACGGGGTCGTCGAGGGGATGCTCGGCGAGGGGCTGGTCGTCGGGGCGGACGGCATGCCGGTGCCCGGTGACGCGGCCTTCGTCCCAGGGATGTACCTCTGGTTCCACCGCGAGCTGCCGGAGGAGGTGCCGGTGCCGTTCCCGGTCGAGGTCGTGCACCGGGACGATCACATCGTCGTCGCGGACAAGCCGCACTTCCTGGCCACCGCCCCGCGCGGCGGGCACGTCGCCGAGACCGCGCTCGCCCGGCTGCGCCGGGAACTGGGCCTGCCGGCGCTGAGCCCCGCGCACCGACTGGACCGGCTCACGGCCGGGCTGGTGCTGTTCACCGTGCGCCCCGCGGAACGCGGCGCCTACCAGGCGCTGTTCCGGGACCGTCGGGTGCGCAAGGTGTACGAGGGAGTCGCACCCCGTGCTCCCTCGCTCACCCTTCCCGTGACGGTGCGCAGCCGGATCGTGAAGGAGCGCGGGGTGCTCGCAGCACGGGAGGTCACCGGCGAGCCGAACGCGGTGAGCCGGGTGGAGCTGGTCGACCGCCGTCCGGGCGGTCCGGCCCGGTACCGGCTGGTGCCGGAGACCGGGCAGACGCATCAGCTACGGGTGCACATGAGCGCCCTCGGGGTGCCGTTGCTCGGCGATCCGCTGTACCCGGTGGTGACCGGCCCCGCACCGGCCGGCGACTTCCGGCGCCCGCTGCAACTGCTGGCGCGGGAGCTGGAGTTCACCGACCCGGTGACGGGTGCCGAGCACCGGTTCGTCAGCGCCCGGACACTGGGCGCCTGGGACTCGTACGAGGAGTGGGCGGCCGGGCTGCCGCCCCGTCAGTAGCCGCGCCACCAGCGCAGGAACCGCTGCCAGACTCCCCCGGGGCGCCCCGGTTCCGCCGCCGCGGGATCGGGCGCGACGGCCTGCCGCGGCGAGGCGGCGGCCTGCGGCGGGACGGGCGCCGCGGCGGGGTCCGGCACCTCGGGGGCGGCGACCGGCGGCGGGGCGGGAGCCTGCCAGGCCATCGGGCGGGGCGGCGACGCCGCGCCGTGCATCGGCGCCATCATCACGTCCTGCTGCGGCTTGGGGTCGAACCGCGCCGGGAGCGACACCAGGTGCCGGGAGGCGATCGACGTGCGGTACTCCAGCTCCTCCTCCGCGCAGGCGAGTTGGACGTCCGGCAGGCGCATCAGCAGGGCGTCCACCCCCACGTCGGCGATGGCGCGGCCGATGTCCTGGCCGGGGCACTCGTGCGGGCCGCCGCCGAACGCCAGGTGGGAGCGGTTGCCCCGCATGTTGGCGCCGAGGTCGGGACGCACCCGCGGGTCGACGTTGCCCGGGGCGGGCGCGAACAGCAGACCGTCGCCCTTGCGCACCCGCTGGCCGCCCAGTTCGGTGTCCTGCTTGGCGTAGTAGGCGAAGACCGTGCTGAACGGCGGCTCGTCCCACAGGGACTGCTCGACCGCCTCGGACACCGTCATCTGGCCGCCGTTGAGCCGGGCGTAGAAGCGGTCGTCGGTGAGCACCGTGCGCAGCACGTTGGCCAGCAGGTTGGCGGTGGCCTCGTAGGCGGCCATGAGCACCAGCCAGACGTGCTTGGTGACCTCCTCGTCGGTCAGTCCCGCCGGGTGGGTGATCAGCCGGCTGACGAAGTCCTCCTCCGGCTCGGCCCGCCGGCGTTCGGTGAGCCGCTGCAGGATGCCGAGCACGTGGGTGTAGCTGGCGATGGCGGTGTCGGTGCCCTTGAGCATGTCGCGGGCGGCCTCGACCAGGCGGTCGTTGTACTCCTCCGACATGCCGAGGACCTCGCACATCACCGCCATCGGAAGGTGGTCGGCGAACTGGCCGACCAGCTCGGCACGGCCCTTCTCGCAGAAGGCGTTGACCAGGCGCTGGGTGTAGCGGTTGATGTGCCGGCGCAGGCTGCGGTGGTCGAGGGCGGACATGGCGGTCATGACCGCCCCGCGCAGGCGGGTGTGCTCGTCGCCCTCGGCGTGGGAGCAGATGGGCTCCCACGCGATGTGCGGCATCAGCGGGTGGTCGGGTTTGACCGTGCCCTCGCGCAGCGGCGTCCAGATGCGGCTGTCCCGGCAGAACTGGGAGGGCGTCCGCACCATGTGCAGGTTCTCGGCGTGGCCGAGGACGACCCACATCGGTACGTCCTCGTGGAGGAGGACGGGTGCCACCGGACCGTGTTCCTCCCGGAGCTCCTCGTACAGCTCCCCGAGGTCCGCCGTCTCGGGGCCGTGGAGCCGGCGCAGCCCGCCGGGGCCGCGGCCGTGCGCGGGGCAGCCGGGGGGCGGGTTCGGGTGGGGATCGGCCGTGCCGGTCGAGGCTTGGTGTTCAGGCGTCACGGGGGTCGCTCCGAAGCTGTGTGGATGCGGTGGCGAGTCGGATGGGGGCGGCGGAACAGGGGCGGGGACCGGCCGCGGCCGGGTCAGGTCAGGTCAGGTCAGGTCAGGTCAGGTCAGGTCAGGTCAGGTCATGCTGCGGGACATGGTCATGGCGTGGAGGAATCGCATCAGGGTGAGCAGGACGTCGCGGCTGGAGGCGCGCCGGCGGGCGTCGCACTCCATGATCGGGACTTCCGGAGCCAGGTCGAGCGCCGCACGGAGGTCGTCGACCGGGTAGCGGGGCGCGTCGGGGAAGGTGTTGACGGCGACCACGAAGGGCACGCCGCGCTCCTCCAGCCGGCCCATGACCTCGAAACTGACCTCCAGGCGGCGGGTGTCGACGAGGACGACCGCGCCGAGCGCGCCCTCGAACAGTCCGCTCCACAGGAACCAGAAGCGTTCCTGGCCGGGTGTGCCGAAGAGGTAGAGCACCACCTGGTCGGAGATGCGGATGCGGCCGAAGTCCATCGCCACGGTGGTGGCGGTCTTCGTGGCGGAGCCGGAGTTGTCGTCGACGCCGATGCCGGCCTGCGTCATGGTCTCCTCGGTGGTCAGCGGTTTGATCTCGCTGACCGAGCCGACCATGGTGGTCTTGCCGACCCCGAACCCTCCCACGATCACGATCTTCGCCGCTGCCTGGGTGGTCTGCGGCAGCCGGTCCTCGACCCGTGGGCCGGGGACGGTGTCAGAGCCTTTCAAGTCCATGCATCACCGCTTCGAGGAGGGTTCGGTCGGGGATCTTCTGCCGGACGATCGGTGCACGCGCGTCCACCAGGTCGGCCGCCAGCATGTCGGTGAGCAGCACGGTCATCGCGCTGAACGGGAGTTGGAGATAGGCCGACAGCTCGGCCACGGAGAGCGGGGCGAGGCACAGCCGCAGCACCGCCGCCTGTTCCGGGGGCGCGGACGAGGGGGTGTCGGCGCGGGCCACGATCAGTGTGACCAGGTCGAGGGGGGCGCGTTCACCGTCCGGGCCGGTGATGATGTACAGCCGTTCCGGCTTCTTCGCCGTGCCCTCCCCGTCCTGCCGGTCGGGCGGGGAAAGCGGTGGTTCCTGCGGGGGCTGGCGCCTCTGGCGTTGCGGAGGAGTCATACGGTCTGCCCGTTGTGGCGCGGCGGGCTGGTGAGGTGGGAGCCGATCCTGACGACGAGGTCGCGCATGTAGTGGCTCATCAGGCCGGGTTCGCAGACCATGTCGGACAGCACCGCGAGGTAGGCGTTGGCGCCGGCGGCCATCAGGTAGAAGTAGCCGCCGTTCAGTTCGACCAGGACGAGCTTCATCTCGCCGTCGGTGGTCGGGATCTCCTCGGAGACCGCGTTGACCAGGCTCTGCAGTCCGGCGCAAGCCGCGGCGACGCGGTCGGCCGCATCGGGCTCGCCTCCGTAGCGGGCGATGCGCAGACCGTCGGCGGACAGCACGACGATCATCTCGATGCCCGGAGCGCTGTTGTAGAGCTCCTTGAGCATCCAGTCGAAGTTCTGTCGCTGCTCGATCACTTGGGATCCCCCTCGTCGTCGGCCTCGGGGCGGGCCGAGTCGCTGATCAGGTAGGTGAATTTCTCGGGGTGGCGGGTGAACTCGGTGGGGTCGGTGCCGGGCGGCAGGTCCTTCTTCAGGCCCTCCCAGAAGGAGTCCACCCACAGGCCGGGCGGCCGGTCGTCCTTCTGCTCCGGCTCGGGTTCGGGCTTGTGCCGCGACCAGATCGTCGGGTTGCCCTCGCGTTCGGCGCGTTCGATGGCCGCCTGTTCGGCGATGCGCTGGCTGAGCGGGGTCTTGACCTTGCTGCGGCGCTGCGGCAGGCCCTTGTCCGTCCACTCGGTGACGACGGGGACCTCGTCGTCGTCCAGGGAGACGCCCGCGGGGATACGCGGGTTGGTGGGGCGGCGGCGCTTGGGCGGGCGCTTGGGGCCCTCGACGCCGTCGGTGTCGGCCTGCGGCAGGGCGGTGGCGCCGATGCCGTGGGCGTACCCGGGGGCGGGGTCGGAGGTCACCATCTCCCTCGGGAGGATGAGGACGACGCGGGTGCCGCCGTAGGCGGACGGCCGCAGCGAGACCTCCATCTTGAACGCGGTGCACAACCGGCCGACGACGGCGAGGCCGAGCCGCGGGCTCTCACCGATGACCTGGAGGTCGACTCCGCGCTTGGCCTTCTCCAACTGGTCCTCGAGGCGGAGCCGGGACTCCTCGGTGAGGCTGACGCCGGCGTCCTCGATCTCGACGGCGATGCCGGTCTGCACCTCGGTCGCGGTGACGTGCACCTTGCTCTGCGGCGGCGAGTAGCGGGTGGCGTTGTCGAAGAGTTCGGCGCAGGCGTGGATGGCCGGTTCGACGGAGATGCCGCGGATGTTGACCTTGGCGATGTTGTCGAGCTGGATGCGGGGGTACTCCAGGATGCGGGACATGGCGCCGCGCAGCACGCTGTAGAGCGGCACGGGAAGCGGCCACTGGCGGCCGGGGCGGCCGCCGCCGAGGACCGCGACGGAGTCGGCGAGTCGGCCGATCAGCGCCGTGCCGTGGTCGATGCGCAGCAGGTCGTCGAAGACCTCGGGGTTGCGGCCGTGGTCCTCCTCCATCTCCCGCAGTTCCACGGCCTGCTGGTGGACGATCGCCTGGACCCGCCGGGCGACGCTGACGAAGGAGCGCTGCGAGGAGTCGCGCAGGGCCTCCTCGTGGTCGGAGAGGCGCAGCAGCGTCTTCAGCACCAGCAGCTGCGCACCGGAGAGGTCACGAAAGCGCGGATCCTCCTCGCCGAGTTGGCGCAGGGTCTCCAGGGGTGAGTTTCCGGCGTGCATCCGGTCCAGCGCCGCCGGCATCAGCTCGCGGGCGAGGCGCTCGTTCTCCTCCTCGTGCGCGGCCACCCGCTGCTCCAGATCCGCGGTGCGCCGGATGTGCTCGGCGTGGGCCCGACGCAGCAGCCGGCCGCGGCGTACGACTTCCGCGGCCGTAGCGATGACCAGGAGCGTACCGATGCCGCCGCAGAGCCCGACGGCCGCCCGGGCCGGTTCCGCCACCAGGGCGGCGGCTGCCCCGGTCGCCGTGGCCATCGCTATGGCGGGCAGCAGCAGCACGCGCGCATAAGGGAGTTCGCGGCGACCAGGAGGAGATTGGACACTCACCATGGGGGACCTTCTGGAATCTTCGGGAAGTTCGGGAACAAGTGCGCGATTACATCTCAACTCGGTGCGCTGCGGGCGAGCTTAGTCCGACAGGATCAAGGCGATGTCATATTCGGGAAGCACCTGAAACGCCCACCGCCCCAGGGGTATCCTCGGCTCCATTTGTACGCTGGGGTTCCGTTCGAACACGCGGCGCAGCGAAGGGAAAGTGTGCGGAAGCGCTCACTCCGAGGGGTGGGAACCGGTCGGGTGAGCGGTGCTCCGGCCGGGTGACCGGCTACCCGTGCGGAGCCGGGGACGGGCGGAGGGAGGGGGCGCGGTCCGGGGGAGGCCGGCCCGCCGACGGCGGCCGGACGCCGACGGGGAGGCGCAGACGGCGACGGCGCACGCGGCGGCGCACGCCGTCGCCGTCTGCGGACGGGGTCGGGATCAGCCCACCGACGAGTAGGCGACGACCCCCCGCAGCAGCGCGTCGACGGCCCTGCGGGCGGTCCTCGGCACCGTCGAACCCTCCACGGGGGCCGCCGCCTGGATCTGCCCCAGGACGTCGATGACCTGCTTGCACCACCGCACGAAGTCGCCGGCGGGCATCTCCGCCTCGCGCAGCACCTCGTCCAGGCCCTTGCCGGAGGCCCACATGTAGGCCGCCCAGGCGAATCCGAGGTCGGGCTCCCGCTGGCCCACGCCCTCGGTCTGGCTGATCCGGAACTCCTCCTCCAGAGCGTCCAGCCGCCCCCATATGCGCACCGTCTCGCCCAGCGCGGCCTTCGCCCTGCCGGACGGCAGCTTGGGCGCCAACGCGTCGTCGCTGACCCGGGCCTCGTAGACCAGGGCCGACACGCAGGCGGCGAGTTCGGCCGGGCTCAGCCCCTCCCAGACGCGCTCCCGCAGGCACTCGCTGGCCAGCAGGTCCAGCTCGCCGTAGAGCCGGGCGAGCCGTTTGCCGTGCTCCGTGACCTCGTCGGCGCGCAGGTAGTCCAGCTCCGTCAGCAGCGCCACGATGCGGTCGAAGGTCCGGGCGATGGTGTTGGTGCGCCCCTCGATGCGCCGCTCCAACTGGGAGGTGTCACGCAGCAGTCGGTGGTAGCGCTCGGCCCAGCGGGCATGGTCCTCCCGGTCGCTGCAGCCGTGGCAGGGGTGCGCCCGGAGGTCCTTGCGCAGCCGGGCGATCTCCCGGTCGTCGGCCGCCTGCGAGCGGCGCTTGCGATGCCGCTCGGGCACGAGGTGGCCGGCCTTGGTGCGCAGCGCGGAGGCGAGGTCCCGGCGGGACTGCGGGGACCTCGGGTTGAACGACTTCGGGATCCGCATCCGCTGCAGCGGCTCGACCGGCACCGGGAAGTCCATCGCCGCCAGCCGCTTCACCTGCCGCTCCGCGGTGAGGACCAGCGGGCGGGGCCCGTCGTGGTGCTCGAAGCCGCGGTGGCCGTTGGAGCGGCCGGCGGCCAGACCCGGGTCCAGCACCAGCGCCAGGCCGGCGTACTTCCCGGTCGGGACGTGGATGACGTCGCCGGGCCGGAGCTTCTCCAGCGCGACGGCAGCCTCGGCGCGCCGCTGGGTGGCGCCCTGCCGGGCCAGCTCGGTCTCGCGGTCCTTCAGCGCCCGGCGCAGCCGCGCGTACTCCTCGAAGTCGCCGAGGTGGCAGGTCATGGACTCCTTGTAGCCGGTGAGCCCCTCCTCGTTGCGCTGCACCTGACGGGAGATCCCGACGACCGACTTGTCGGCCTGGAACTGGGCGAAGGACGTCTCCAGCAGCTCCCGCGAGCGGTGCCGGCCGAACTGCTCGACCAGGTTGACCGCCATGTTGTACGACGGCTTGAAGCTGGAGCGCAGCGGATAGGTGCGGGTGCCGGCCAGCCCCGCCAGGTGCTCGGGGTTCATGCCCCGCTGCCACAGCACCACGGCGTGTCCCTCGACATCGATGCCACGCCGACCGGCACGCCCGGTGAGCTGCGTGTACTCGCCGGGGGTGATGTCGGCGTGCTGCTCGCCGTTCCACTTGACGAGCTTCTCCAGGACCACCGAGCGGGCGGGCATGTTGATGCCCAGGGCGAGCGTCTCGGTGGCGAAGACGGCCTTCACCAGTCCGCGCACGAACAGCTCCTCCACGACCTCCTTGAAGGTGGGCAGCATGCCCGCGTGGTGGGCGGCTATCCCGCGCTCCAGGCCCTCCAGCCACTCGTAGTAGCCGAGGACGTGCAGGTCCTCGGCCGGGATGGAGGCGGTGCGCTCCTCCACCAGGGCGCGGACCCGCTCCCGGGCGGCGTCGTCGTTGAGGCGCAGCCCCGCGTACAGGCACTGCTGGACGGCGGCCTCGCAGGCGGCGCGGGAGAAGATGAAGGTGATCGCGGGCAGCAGGCCCTCCGCGTCGAGGCGCTCGATGACCTCGGGCCGACTCGGCGTCCAGACCCGGGAGCGCTGGCGCCGTTCCCGTTCCCGGTCGGCGTCCCGCATGGCGCGGCCGCGCCGCCGGTCCTGGTACGACGGGCGACTCGCCTCCATCCGGGCCATCCGGGTCAGGTCGGGGTTGACCGCCCGGCGACCTCCCTCGGCCTCCTCGAACAGGTCGTACATCCGCCGTCCGGCGAGCACGTGCTGGAACAGGGGCACCGGCCGGTGCTCGGCGACGATCACCTCGGTGTCGCCGCGGACGGTGTCCAGCCAGTCGCCGAACTCCTCGGCGTTCGACACGGTCGCGGAGAGCGACACCAGGGTGACGGACTGGGGGAGGTGGATGATGACCTCCTCCCAGACGGCGCCGCGGAAGCGGTCGGAGAGGTAGTGCACCTCGTCCATGACCACATGGCCGAGGCCCAGCAGGGTCTGCGAGCCGGCGTACAGCATGTTCCGCAGCACCTCGGTGGTCATCACGACCACCGGGGCGTCGGAGTTCACGCTGTTGTCGCCGGTGAGCAGGCCGACCTTGCCGGTGCCGTAGCGGCGGCACAGATCGGCGTACTTCTGGTTCGACAGCGCCTTGATGGGGGTGGTGTAGAAGCACTTCTTGCCCTGCTGGAGGGCGAGGTGGACGGCGAACTCGCCGACGATCGTCTTGCCGGAGCCGGTGGGCGCGGCCACCAGCACGCCCTTGCCGGACTCCAGCGCCTGGCAGGCCTCGATCTGGAAGGGGTCGAGGCCGAAGTCGTACATCTCGCGGAAGGACGCGAGGGCGGTGGCCTGCTCGGCAGCACGCCTGCGGGCTGCCGCGTACCGCTCGGCCGGTGAGAGGTCCTGAGTCATCGTGCTTTCGAGCGTACCGGGCGTCACCGACAACGGGCCGATCAATATCGGGATCCGGTCCGGGACGGCCCCGGACCCCCGGGTGCGGGCCGCGCGCCAGCGGACCGGCACCGCTCGGCGGCGCGGGAAGCGGAGGGTTCGCGACGTCCGTCAGGTCACGTCGTCGTACCCGTTGACCCGCTCCGGGCCGGGCTGCTCCGGCACCGCGCCGCCGGCGGTGACGGCCTCGGTCTCGCCGATGTCCTCCGGGGTGAGGTCCAACTCGGAGGCCTCGTCATCGGCCGGTCCCATGGCGTCGCGGCGGGCCCGCCGCCGGTCGTTGAACAGCGAGAAGACGACCGCGCCGAAGTACAGCACCCAGATCGGCCCGGCCAGGGCGAGCATGGTGAGCGGGTCGGTGCTGGGCGTGGCGACCGCGGCGAAGACGGTGATGCCGAGGATCATCCCGCGCCACCAGCCGAGCATGCGGCTGCCGCTGAGCACCCCGGTGAGGTTGAGGAAGATCAGCAGGAGCGGGAGTTCGAAGGAGAGTCCGAAGACGACGACCATGCGCGTGACGAGGTCGAGCAGGTCGTCCAGGGGCAGCAGGTTGGAGGCGCCGTCCGGGGTGAAGTCGAGCAGTACCTTGGCGGTGGTCGGGAGCACCTTGTAGGCGAAGTACGCGCCGCCCAGGAACAGCGGTGCGCCCAGGCCGACGAACGCGTACGCGTACTTCTTCTCGTGCCGGTGCAGTCCCGGGGCGACGAAGCCCCAGAGCTGGAAGAGCCAGACCGGCGAGGCGAGCACGACACCGGCCATCAGGGACACCTTCAGCGCCAGCGTGAAGGGGGTCAGCAGACCGTTGATGGTGATCTGCGCGCAGGGCTCGCCGGAGGAGGAGTTCGCCAGTTGCTGGAAGGTCTTGTCGCACCCGACCGAGTCCAGGATCGGCTTGGTGATGAAGTTGACTATGTCGTTGTAGAAGAAGGCGGCGACGACGGTGACGACGACGATGGCCAGCATGGCCTTCGCGAGCCGGTTGCGTAGCTCACGCAGGTGCTCCGCGAGGGGCATGCGCCCCTCGGGGTCCCTCTCCATCTTGCGGGCAGACTTCAGCAACCCACGTTCCCATCTCGTACGGCGGGCCGGAGGTCACCGGCCTCGCGTCAGCGCTTCGTCGAGTCCGTGGGCTCGTTGACCGGGCGGGAGCTGGTCACGTCGCCGGGCGCGGCCTGGATGGTGCGCTGCGTCGCGGGCTGCTCCTCCTGGGCGGGCGCCTGGGCGGGGGTGCTGCCCTCGTCCTTCATCGCCTTGGCCTCGCTCTTGAGGATGCGCGCGGACTTGCCGAGCGAGCGGGCCATGTCCGGAAGCTTCTTCGCGCCGAACAGCAGAACGATGACGACGAGGATGAGAATGATCTCGGGAGCTCCGAGCCTTCCGAACATAAGTCTCTACCTTCTCACCGAGGCGGCTGGGTGGGTGCCGTCCGACCCGTCGGACGCACGTCCGACCGGCCGGTCCGGCAGCGATCGTAGCGCGCACGGGTAAACGCCAGGCAATCCCCGCGCCTGCTGCCGGACTGCGGGCCGGGCCTCGTATCCGGCCTCCCTTGGAAGCGTACCTGCCGTGCATGCGCCGCTGACAGGGCGAAGCGCCCCGGAACCCCCGGGGAGGTGCCGTGCCCGACCGTGCGGGCGCCTCACAGCGAGTCCGCGGCGCGGGCCGCGCCGACCGCCGCCCGTTCCAGATCGTCCGCGGCCCTGCCGATGCGCCGGGCCGCGTCCGTGACCTGCCGGCCCAGGCGCTGGGCCTCGAGGAACACCCGCACCGCCAGCACACCGAGAACGGCGAGCCCCAGGAAACCCATGACAACCGCGCACATCGGCCAGAACATGACGACGAGCCTAGACCCTCTCAGGTGGAGTGCAGGCGCAGGGTCCGGACGCCGCCCCCGGTCAGCAGCTCCACGATCCGCTCCCCCGCGGGCTTGCGCACCGAGGCGCCGCAGTCGGGGCAGGTGAAGGAGTAGAAGGTGGTGCGGCTGCTGGCGCCGATGGCCAGCCGCAGCGCGTTCGCACCGAGCTCGAACCGCCCCCGGCAGTCCGGGCAACCGGCTCTGAAGATCACCGGAGCCACGCTGCGCATCCCCGCGAACGCGGACGCCACGGACACGCCCCGCCCACCCGACGAAGCCGACTCGCTCACAGCCTCTGCTCCTGTCTGTCGTGCTGACTGCCGTCCGGACCGCGCCCGCCGCCCGGCGCGCCGCGCGATCCGCCTCCCGGGCCCGCCCCCGCGTCCTCGTACGCGGCCAGGGCCTCCCCGGCGGCCCGCCGGGCGCTGTCCGCCAGGTCGGGCGGGGACACGATCCGCCCGTCGCGTCCGAGCCGCAGTGCCAGGCGTCTGAGCGAGGCCGGCTCGGGGGTCCGCAGCGAGATCCGCAGTCCGCCGTCGGGGAGTTCCTCCGCGCTGTCGTGCGGGTAGTACTCGGCGACCCAGCGGCCTCCCGGACCGACCTCGACGACCACCTCGGGGTCCTCGGCGGCCGGCTGGACCAGCGCCTCGGACAGGTCCCGCAGCTCGATCTCGGGCGGCGCGGACGACTCGTCGAGGATGCGGATCTCGGCGACCCGGTCGAGCCGGAAGGTGCGGCGCGCCTCGGAGCGGCGGCACCACGCCTCCACGTACGTGTGCCCGACGCTGACCAGCCGGATGGGGTCGATCTCGCGCTCGGTGACCTCGTCGCGGGACGGGGAGTAGTAGCGGATCCACAGCCGGCGGCGCTCGGCGATCGCCCGGTCGACGTCCGCGAAGACTCCGCCCTCGGACTCGAAGGTCACCGACAGCCGGGAGCTGGCCCCCGCCGTCTCCCCGGCGGCGGCCTCCACCTTGGCCGTGGCCCGCAGCAGGGCCTGCCGGTCGCCCTCGCGCAGCCCGGGGAGCGTCGCCACCGCGCGGGCGGCCACCAGCAGCGCGGTGGCCTCGTCGGCGGCGAGCCGCAGCGGCTCCGCCGCCTCCGCGCCGAGCGCGGCCGGGTTGTGCCACCAGATGCGCTCGCCGTCGGTGTCGATGTCGAGCAGGTCTCCGCCGCGGAAGCTGGTACCGCACATGGGCAGCACGTCCAGGTCGGAGACCAGCTCGTCCTCGGTGATGCCGAAGGCGCGCGCGACGTCCTCGACACGCGCGCCGGGGCGCTCCCGGAGGTAGGTCACCAGGGAGAGCATCCGCCGCGTCTGGTCGAGGGCGCTCGCGGGCCGCGCCGGTTTTCCTGCCACTGTCCTGCTCCGCTCCCCCTCAGTTCTTCGCCACGGCCCGCAGCCGGTCCACTACGTCGGCCCGCAGCTCCTCGGGCTCCAGGACCACCACGTCCGGACCGAACTCCACCAGCCACGCGTCCAGACCGTGCCCGTACGGAATCTCCAACTCGTCCCAGCCCCCGTCGAGTTCCCGGACCGCGGTGGCCCTCGCCCGAAGGGGGTAACCGGCGCCGGAACGCAGCCGGATCAGCGCCGAACGCTCGGCGGACTCCCCCGCCCAGCTCGCCACGGTCTCCCGGACGGTGACGACGTCCGGCACCGGCGCGGTGAAGCGGCCGGCCCGGGAGCGCACCCTGCCGGTGATCCGGGACAGCCGGAAGACGCGTTCGGCGCCGCGGGTCCGGTCGAATCCCGCCAGGTACCAGTGTCCCCGCCAGCACTCCAGCACCCACGGCTCCACCTGCCGGATCTCCGGCTGGGCGGCATTGGCCTTGCGGTAGTCGAAGGCGACCGGGCGGCGGTCGCGGCAGGCCAGCATCAGCGGCTCGAAGGCGGCCTCGTGCACCGGGATGCGCGGCTCCAGCGCGCCGTGCGCCTCGTACGGGTCGACGCCCTCGGGCAGCCCGGCGGCGCGCAGCTTCTGCAGTGCGCCGCTGGCCGCGCCGGCCAGCCGGGCCTGCTGCCACACCTTGGCCGCCAGGCCGAGCGCGGCGGCCTCCTCGGCGTCCAGGGTGATCGGCGGCAGTCGGTTGCTGTCGCGGCGGGCCAGATAGCCGACCTCGCCGTCGAGGCTCTCCACGGTGTCGATGACCAGGCCGAGCTCGCGGAGGTCGTCCTTGTCCCGCTCGAACATGCGGTTGAAGGACTCGTCGGTCCCCGCCTCCACGTAGGCCTCGATGGACTCGCGCAGCTCGCGCTTGCTGAGTGGTCGCCGTGTCCCGAGCAGACACAGTGCCAGGTTCATCAGCCGCTCGGCCTTGGCAATGGCCATCGACGCCCTTCGCCTTCCCCATGGAGCCTACGACCGATGACCGTACCGCCCCGGTGTGCCGTGACAAAAGCCGAGGCCCATGCCCGGACAGGCATGGGCCTCGGTTGATCGCGTCCGGTCGGTTCACGGACGCCGTGCCGGTCCGCCGGTCAGACCCCGACGAGGTCGCAGACGAAGATCAGCGTCTCGCCCGGCTGGATCCGGCCGCCGCCCGCACCGCGGTCGCCGTAGGCCAGGTGGGGCGGGATCGTCAGCTGGCGGCGGCCGCCGACCTTCATGCCCTGCACGCCCTTGTCCCAGCCGGTGATGACCTGGCCGACACCGAGCTGGAACTGCAGCGGCGTGCCGCGGTTCCAGGACGCGTCGAACTCCTCACCGCTGGAGAAGGCCACGCCCACGTAGTGGACCGAGACGGTGTCGCCCGCCTTGGCCTCGGGGCCGTCGCCCTCCCAGATGTCCTTGATCTCGAGGTCGGCCGGGGGCTGACCGCCCGGGAAGTCGATCTCGGGCTTCTCGATGTTCACGTCTCTAGCTCCTGCTTGTGTACGACAAGGAACGGCCCCAGTCTTTCATCCGCTCCGGGCCGGCGCCCGCCACGGGCCCACCGGGCGGCGGGGGTCACATCTTCGCGAGGATGTCGACCGTGAACACCATGGTGGAGTCCTTCTCGATGCCGCTGCCGGCAGGCGGGTTGTCGCCGTATCCGAGGGCCGGCGGGATGACGATGAGGACGCGGCTGCCGACCTTCTTGCCCGTCAGGCCCTGCGCCCAGCCCTTGACGACCTGCTGCAGGGAGAAGGAGGCGAGCTGCTTGCGCTGGTAGGTCGAGTCGAACTCCTTGCCGGTGTTCCACACCACGCCCTTGTACTGCACCAGCAGGCTGTTCTCCGCCTTCACCGGCTCGCCGTCGCCTTCGATGACGTAGCCCGACACCAGCTTCTTCGGCGGGTCCGTGTCGGGGATCTCGATGGAGGGCGCCTTGCCGTCGGTGTTGGTGCCGATCTTGGGCAGGGCCGCGTCGTCCTGGGCGGCCTCGCTGCCCTTGGCGGAGCTCTTGGCGTTGAAGGTCGCCTGCAGGTCGAAGACGAACACCAGCGTGTCGGTGCCCTTGATGCCGGCCTGGGGATTGCCGTCGGAGCCGTACCCCCAGGTGGGCGGGACCGAGAAGAGCACCCGGCTGCCGGTCTTCTTGCCCGTCAGGGCGTACCGCCAGCCCTCGAAGACGCCGCCCTGGGCGAGCTGGGCCACCAGGGGCGTCTTCTGGTCGTAGGAGTTGCCGACGACCTTGGCCGTGTCCCAGATCTGCGCCAGGTAGTTCGCCTGGATGTAGTCGTTCTCCGCGACCGTCGCGCCGCCGCCGGCGATCACCGTCTTCACGGCGAGCTGGTCCGAGGGGTCGCCCGGCCCCTTGGCGACCGTGGGCTTCTGGTCGAAACCGGTGCCCGCGGTGATCGCCGGCAGCGGACCGTCGACGATCTTCGGCGGTGGCGGGGCCGAGGTCCCCGAGGCCGAGGGCGACGCCCCGTCGGACGCCGTACTCGAGTCGGAGCTGTTGCCTCCGCACCCGGCGAGGGCGACCAGGGACGCGGGGACGGCGGCAAGGAAGAGGGAACGTCGGCGCACGGCAGAGCCTCGTAATCGGTCGTTCTCGACGGTGGGGTGCGCGCAACTCTACGGTGTGAGAAGGGCGCCGTACGCAGAACGTACGGCGCCCGTGTGGCGTTCCGGTGATTCGCCCGATCCGGGAATTGTCGGACCGGTGTGCCGCTCACATCCCGGCGATCAGCTTCTCCACCCGGTCGTCCACCGACCGGAACGGGTCCTTGCACAACACCGTGCGCTGCGCCTGGTCGTTGAGTTTCAGATGCACCCAGTCCACGGTGAAGTCGCGGCGCTGCTCCTGGGCGCGGCGGATGAAGTCGCCGCGCAGCCGCGCCCGAGTGGTCTGCGGTGGGACCGACTTGCCCTCGAAGATCTTCAAGTCGTTGCAGACGCGGGTGGCTTGCCCCTTCCTCTCCAACAGGTAGTACAGGCCGCGACGCCGGTGGATGTCGTGGTAGGCGAGGTCTATCTGGGCGACCCGCGGATGCGACATGGTCAGGTTGTGCTTGCTGCGGTACCGCTCGATCAGTTTGTACTTCATGACCCAGTCGATCTCGGTGCCGATGCGGTCGAGGTCCTCGGTCTCGATCGCGTCCAGCGTGCGGCCCCACAGCTCCAGGACCCGTTCGACGGTGCCGGTGCGGATGCCTCGGCGCTCGCAGAAGTCCACGGCCTTCTCGTAGTACTCCCGCTGCACCTCCAGTGCGGAGGCCTCCCGGCCGCTGGCCAGGCGGACCTTGCGGCGGCCGGTGGTGTCGTGGCTGACCTCGCGGATCGCCCGGATCGGGTTCTCCAGGGTCAGGTCCCGCATCACGGTGCCCGCCTCGATCATGCGCAGCACCAGGTCGGTCGCGCCGACCTTCAGCAGCATCGTCGTCTCCGACATGTTGGAGTCGCCGACGATGACGTGCAGCCGGCGGTAGCGCTCCGCGTCGGCGTGGGGCTCGTCGCGGGTGTTGATGATGGGCCGGGAGCGGGTGGTGGCCGAGGAGACGCCCTCCCAGATGTGCTCGGCGCGCTGGCTGACGCAGTACACGGCACCGCGCGGGGTCTGCAGGACCTTGCCCGCTCCGCACAGCAGCTGCCGCGTCACCAGGAACGGGATGAGGATGTCCGCGAGCCGCGAGAACTCCCCGTGCCGGGCCACCAGGTAGTTCTCGTGGCAGCCGTAGGAGTTGCCGGCCGAGTCGGTGTTGTTCTTGAAGAGGTAGACGTCGCCCGCGATTCCCTCCTCGTGCAGGCGGCGTTCCGCGTCCACCAGGAGGCCTTCGAGAATGCGCTCGCCGGCCTTGTCGTGGGTGACCAGTTCGATCACGTTGTCACATTCGGGTGTCGCGTATTCCGGATGGGATCCCACGTCGAGATAGAGGCGGGCGCCGTTCCGCAGAAACACATTGCTGCTGCGGCCCCATGACACGACACGGCGGAAGAGGTAGCGCGCCACCTCGTCAGGCGACAGACGGCGCTGTCCCCTGAACGTGCACGTGACGCCGTACTCGTTCTCCAGCCCGAAGATGCGGCGGTCCATGACTGAACATTACGCCCGATCACCCGAACTGAAACGGGGTTCGGCAGCACGATTCGGATCATTTTCCGGTGAAGCCGCAATCACCGCGGTCCGCGCGGGAGCTGCGAGGACCCTCCCGGTCGCGGTCAGCACGAGCAGCGACACCGCGCCCGCGGCGCCCGGCAGCGCGAACCCCCACAGCGCCCCGCCCGACTGGACGACCGGACCCGCCAGGCCCGTTCCGACCGAGGCGCCGACGGTGAAGGTGGTCACCAGCCAGGAGAAGGCCTCGGTGACCGTGCCGCCGGGCGCGTGCCGGTCGACGAGGACGAAGGCGCAGGCGATGGCGGGCGCCAGGAACACCCCGGCGAGCGCGGCCAGCGCCACCATGCCGGGCACGTCCGGCATCAGGGTCAGCGGCAGGTAACACACCGCCAGGAACCCGACCAGCAGCCGCAGTCTCCGCTCGGGAGCGCCGGTCCACTGCCGTGCGCCGTAGACGGTGCCGCCGACCAGGGCGCCCAGGCCCAGCGCGGCCATCAGCCAGCCGTACACGGCGTCGCCGCCGTGGCCGTCGGCGTACGGCACCGCGGCCACCGTGATGGAGCCCAGCGCCACGCCCACGAACAGGAACGCGGCGAGCAGGGCTAGCAGCCCCGGCGACCGCAGCGCGCCGAGCCAGTGCGCCTCGCGCGGTGCCGAGCGCCAGGCCCGGGCGGGCGGAGAGACCACCACGGACAGGGCGCCGAGCACGCCGGCGGCGTTGAGCACCAGCAGTGCGGCCCGCGCCGACGCCAGGGACACGCACAGCGTCACCAGCAGCGGTCCCACGGTGAACATGACCTCCTGCGCCACCGCGTCCATGGCGTAGGCGGTCTGCACCTGCTTCCGGCCGCGCAGCACCTGCGGCCACAGGGCGCGCAGGCCTCCCTCCAGGGGCGGTGTGAGCAGTCCGGCTGCGGCGACGGCCGGGTACGCCGGCCAGCGCGGGTCGATTCCGGTGAGCGCGAAGGCCGCCGCCGCGAGGGCCGACAGCACGGCGGCGGGGAGCTGGACGCGCGGCTGGCCGTGCAGGTCGACCAGGCGGCCCAGTACGGGCTGCCCGACGGCGTTGGCGAGGCCGTACACGCCCGCCAGGACGCCGGCCAGGCTGTAGCTGCCGCCCTCGGCCCGCACGAAGAGCACGATCGCCAGGGCGGCGGTGGCATTGGGCAGCCGGCCCACCAGGGTGCCGGTCAGCAGCCGGGCGGCATGCTTCGCCTTGAGGATCTCCAGGTATCCCGCGGCCATGTCGCCCTCCGGCTCGACTGGGTTTTACGTATAACTACCGCTGCTATACGTACCATGTGCGCTGTTCAGGAGTCCAGGTGCGGCCGCGGGCGGGCCGGGCGGGACCGCCGCTGCGAAGCGGTGGCGGACCGGAGGCCGACGGGCCCGGTTTCGGCCCGCCCGCGGCGTACGACCAGGAGAAGGAGCAGGCGGACGGTGGCACGCAGCAGCACCCGGCCCACGAGCCGGGACGTCGCACAGGCGGCCGGCGTCTCCCAGGCCGCCGTCTCGCTGGTCCTCGGCGAGAAGTGGCGCGGCCGGGTCTCCGCGGCCACCGCGGACCGGGTCCGCGCGGCGGCGCGCGAGCTGGGATACCGCCCGAACCTGGCCGCGCGCAACCTCCGCCTCGGTCGGACCCGCACCGTCCTGCTCGTGGTGCCGGCGCTGACCACGGAGTTCTTCGCGGGGGTCTACACCGGCGCCGCGCGCGTCGCCGCCGCCCACGGCTTCGGCGTCGTCCTCTACCCCTCGCCCGAGGGCATCGGGCCGGCCCGCGACCCCTTCGCCTCCGCCCAGGCCGCGCTGGACGGGGTCATCGCCTCGTCGATGGCCGCCGACGCCCTCGCCGCCATTCGCGGCGACCAGCTTCCGCTGGTGATGCTGGACAGCGATCCGGCCGGCAGCCTCGGCGGAGCCACCGTCAACCTGGACATCGCCGACGGCGTCCGCCAGCTCTGCGAGCACCTGTTCGATCTCGGCCACCGGCGGCTGCTGCACCTGGCGGCCGACGTGGCCTCCTGGACCTTCGAGGTGCGCGCGCGGGAGCTGGCCCGCCGAGCCGCCGCGGTCCCCGGGGCCCGGGTACGCACCGCACGGGCGCCCATCTCCATCGACGGTGCCGTGTCCGCCACCCTGGCGGCGCTGGGCGGCCCGGGCCCCCGGCCCACCGCGGTCGTCTGCGACGACGACAAGCTCGCGGCCGGCGCCTACAAGGCGATCCGCCGCGCCGGCCTGCGCGTCCCCGAGGACGTCTCGGTCACCGGGCTGGACGACCTGGCCCTGGCCACCGCCATCGACCCGGAGCTGACCACGGTCCGCCTGGACGCCGAGCTGTTCGGCGAACGGGGCATGCAGGCCCTGCTGGCCGTCCTGGAGGGCGGCACCCCGGCCGGGGGCGACATCCCCGTGCAGCTCGTCGTGCGCGGCTCCACGGCACCGCCGGGGACGCCCTGAGCCCTCCGGGACCGCGGGCCCCGGGCAGGACCGGAGGCGGGCGGCGGCCCAGGCGGCCGCATCCCATAGGCGGCCGGAGGCGGGCACCCGGAGGCGCGGCCCCGCGTACGCCCGGTGCCCCGGCCGGGACTGCTTCGGCCGGGGCACCGTCGGGGCGGGTGGGGGCTGCCGGTCCTTGCGGACCGCTTCCACGGTGCCGTCGGGGCCCCGCGGTGCCGTACTACTTCTCGTCGTCCTCGCTGCTCTCGGCCTCGGTCGCGGTGCTGCCGGCCTCCAGCAGCCGGGCCAGCTGGGCGCCGCCGATCCGCTTGAACTTGCGCTGCTGCGGGCGGGTGCGGTCCAGCACCGCCACCTCGAGGCGCTCTGCGGGGATGTCGCGCTGGGAGCCGTTGGTGTCCCGGGAGAGCGCCCGCACCGCCAGTTGCAGCGCCTCCGCCAGGCTCATGCCGTCCCGGTGCTGCTGGTCGAGGAAGCCGCTGATCTGCTCGGAGTTGCCGCCGACCGCCACCGAGCCGTGCTCGTCCACGATCGAGCCGTCGTGCGGCAGGCGGTAGATCTGGTCCCCCTCCGGCTCCTCGCCGACCTCGGCGACCACCAGCTCCACCTCGTACGGCTTCTCGGCCGCCGAGGAGAAGATGGTGCCCAGCGTCTGGGCGTAGACGTTGGCCAGCCCGCGGGCGGTCACGTCGTCCCGGTCGTAGGTGTATCCGCGCAGGTCGGCGTAGCGCACACCGCCGATGCGCAGGTTCTCGTACTCGTTGTACTTGCCGGCCGCGGCGAAGCCGATCCGGTCGTAGATCTCGCTGAACTTGTGCAGCGCCCGGGACGGGTTCTCGCCGGCGAACACGATGCCGTCGGCGTACTGCATGACGACCAGGCTGCGTCCGCGCGCGATGCCCTTGCGGGCGTACTCCGCGCGGTCGGCCATCGCCTGCTGGGGTGAGACATAGAACGGCGTCGACACCGGTTATCCGTCCCTTTCTGTGGATGTCACTGGATCACCTCGACAACAAGACCGGGCCCGGCGTCAGAGCAGGGCGGCCCGCGGGCCGTCCGGACGCTCCAGGCGCCGGTCCAGCACCGTGCGGGCGATCTGCGCGGTCTCGTCCTCGGTGAGCCGGCGGAAACCGTCCTCGGTGATCACGGTGATGATCGGGTAGATACGGCGGGCGATGTCGGGTCCGCCGGTCGCGGAGTCGTCGTCGGCCGCGTCGTACAGGGACTGCACGGCGAGCGTCGTGGCGTCGTCCTCGGTGAGGTCCTCGCGGAAGAGCTTCTTCATCGCGCCGCGGGCGAACACGGAGCCCGAACCGGTGGCCGCGAACCCGCGCTCCTCGGTGCGCCCGCCGGTGACGTCGTAGGAGAAGATGCGGCCCTTGCCGCGGTCCACGTCGTAGCCGGCGAAGAGGGGCACCACGGCCAGGCCCTGCATGGCCATGCCCAGGTTGGAGCGGATCATGGTGGACAACCGGTTCGCCTTGCCCTCGAGGGACAGCTGGGCTCCCTCGACCTTCTCGAAGTGCTCCAGCTCGAGCTGGAACAGCTTCACCATCTCCACGGCCAGGCCGGCCGTGCCGGCGATGCCCACGGCCGAGTACTCGTCCGCCGGGAACACCTTCTCGATGTCGCGCTGGGCGATGACGTTGCCCATGGTGGCCCGCCGGTCGCCCGCGAGGACGACGCCCCCCGGGAAGGTCGCGGACACGATCGTCGTGCCGTGCGGGGCCTCGATCACGCCCTTGGTCGGGTGGAGCTGCCGCTTGCCGGGCAGCATCTCGGGCTGGTGGTCCGACAGGAAGTCCATGAAGGAGGAGGATCCCGGCGTCAGGAAGGCAGCTGGCAGACGCCCGGTGCTACGAGTGTTGGCTTCCACGACTTTCCTTCCAGGTAGGCGACTGCCCGGCGGGTGGAGCGGGGTCGTCGTCTCTCAACTTACCGATGGCCGAATTGCAGTTGAAGCACGGTACGCCAGGGACCCTACCCGTCTTCCGGCAGTGATCCACATGAACGGACGGTCCTGCCCGCGGATCGCGCGCGACCGCCGGCGGGCGCACCCGCGACGCGGGCGCGGCCGAACGGTCGCCCCGGCCCCCGCGGCGCCGTACCGGCGCTCGCGCTGCCGCGGACGTCCCGTGTCCGCGGTGGACGGCTCCCCCGGTGGCAGGACCGGAAGAGCGCCGGGGGCGGGATCGCCGCCCGGCCCTTCCCACACGCACGCTGCCCGCCGCCCGTGCCGCACGCACCGAGGGCAGCACCCAGCACGCCTGCACCTGTCACCCGGAGAGCTCTCGCGGCCTTCGCTTCGAAGGCTACTCGCCGCCCTTCTGGACGAAGCTCCGAACGAAATCCTCGGCGTTCTCCTCGAGCACGTCGTCGATCTCGTCCAGCACGGAGTCCACGTCGTCGCTCAGCTTCTCCTGGCGCTCCTTGAGGTCGTCCGCGCCCTGCGCGTCCTGCGCCTGCTCCTCGACGTCCTCGGTTGAGCGCGTGGCCTTCTGCTGGCCGCCGCCGGTGTCCTTGGTCGCCATAACCCTCACCCCGCTCTTTCGCCCGACATGGGTCGGCAGGTCGGCATTCCTGCCGATCGGTGGTGATCAGACCCTACAAGCCGGGTCCGACATCGGCCCCCCAGTTTGCGCAACGCACGGGGCCCGTCTCGATGATTCCCGGCCGGGGGGATTTCCACCCGTCCGGCCGGGATCGACCGTGTACCCGCTCAGCCCCCGGACAGCACCCTGACCAGGTCGTCCGCCGTGCGGCAGCGGTCGAGGAGCTCCTTGACGTGATTTCGCGTTCCGCGTAGCGGTTCCAGGGTTGGCACCCGCTGGAGCGAGTCGTGCCCCGGCAGGTCGAAG
This sequence comes from Streptomyces sp. MS06, assembly GCF_047200655.1. NCBI lineage: Bacteria > Bacillati > Actinomycetota > Actinomycetes > Kitasatosporales > Streptomycetaceae > Streptomyces > Streptomyces sp. MS06. Next base: position 7,020 of record NZ_JBJZOJ010000050.1, on the reverse strand, counting down.
ATGACCGAGTCCCAGGAGGCGGCGGCCACGTCGTCGGCGTACTGCTCCAGGCAGCGTCCGCGGAAGTAGGCGCGGGTGTCCTCTGGGGGCGCGGTCCTGGCCCGCTCGACCTCGGCCTCGTCCAGGAGCCGTTTCATGCGCCCTCGGCCCGCCAGGCGGTTGTAGAGCCCCTTGTCGGCGCGCACGTCGGCGTACTGCAGGTCGACCAGGTGCAGACGGGCCGCGTCCCAGTCGAGGCCGTCCCGGCGCCGGTAGCCCTCCATGAGCTCACGCTTGGCGACCCAGTCCAGCTCGCCGGCCAGACTCATGTGGTCGTTCTCCAGGCGGGTGAGGGTGTCCTCCCAGCGCCCGAGGACGTCCTTCGTCTGGTCGTCGGCGTCGGCGCCGTACCGCTCCTCCACGTATTTGCGCGCCAGCTCGTAGTACTCCATCTGGAGCTGTACCGCGGTGAGTGTGCGACCGCTGCGGAGGGTGACCAGCCGCTTGAGACCCGGGTCGTGGGAGACCCGGTGGAGCGTGCGCACCGGCTGGTCGACGGCCAGGTCCACGGCGATGAAGCCGTCCTCGATCATGGACAGCACCAGGGCGGTGGTGCCCAGCTTGAGGTACGTCGAGATCTCGGAGAGGTTCGCGTCCCCGATGATCACGTGCAGGCGGCGGTACTTCTCCGCGTCGGCGTGCGGTTCGTCGCGGGTGTTGATGATCGGTCGCTTGAGCGTGGTCTCCAGACCGACCTCGACCTCGAAGTAGTCCGCGCGCTGGCTGAGCTGGAAGCCGTGCTCGTGCCCGTCCTGCCCGATGCCGACGCGACCGGCCCCGGCGAAGACCTGGCGGGAGACGAAGAAGGGCGTGAGGTGGCGCACGATGTCCGAGAAGGGGGTCTCCCGCTTCATCAGGTAGTTCTCGTGCGTGCCGTAGGAGGCGCCCTTGTTGTCGGTGTTGTTCTTGTAGAGGTGGATCGGCTGGGCACCGGGAAGCTGGGCGGCGCGGTCCGCCGCCTCCGCCATGATCCGCTCGCCCGCCTTGTCCCAGAGCACGGCGTCCCGCGGATTGGTGACCTCGGGTGCGCTGTACTCGGGGTGGGCGTGGTCGACGTAGAGCCGCGCACCGTTGGTCAGGATGACGTTGGCCAGGCCGATGTCCTCGTCGGTGAGCTGGCTGGCGTCGGCGGTCTCTCGGGCGAGGTCGAAGCCTCGCGCGTCGCGCAGCGGGTTCTCCTCCTCGAAGTCCCAGCGGGCGCGTCGGGCCCGGTGCATCGCCGCGGCGTAGGCGTTGACGATCTGGGATGAGGTGAGCATGGCATTGGCGTTGGGGTGACCGGGAACGGAGATGCCGTACTCGGTCTCGATGCCCATTACTCGCCGTACGGTCATGCGGCCCTCCTTGCCCGGCGGCGCCCTCGGTCGTAGGCGCCGCTCAAGTACCGCTGGTGCTCGGGTGGCTGTGCGGTGCCCGTCCCCGCACTGCGCAACCCGGCGGTACGAAAGAGCCTAGAACGCCTTTGCACTGGTAGGGAGATCATTTGCGTCATTGCCTTGGTCAGGCCGTGGCCCGAAAAGCAGTCGGCTGCGGGTACCCGGTGGGGACACCCGCAGCCGCCCTGTCTTTTACAGGTACTGCCCCGTGTTGGCCACGGTGTCGATGGAGCGTCCGGTGTCCGCGCCCTGCTTTCCGGTGATGAGGGTGCGGATGTAGACGATCCGCTCGCCCTTCTTTCCGGAGATCCGGGCCCAGTCGTCCGGGTTGGTGGTGTTGGGCAGGTCCTCGTTCTCCTTGAACTCGTCCACGCAGGCCTGGAGCAGGTGGGAGACGCGCAGACCCTTCTGCTCCATGTCCAGGAAGTCCTTGATCGCCATCTTCTTGGCGCGGCCCACGATGTTCTCGATCATGGCACCGGAATTGAAGTCCTTGAAATAGAGGACTTCCTTGTCACCGTTGGCGTAGGTGACCTCCAGGAAGCGGTTCTCCTCGGATTCCGCGTACATCTGCTCGACCGCGGTCTGGATCATGGCCTGAACCGTCGCCGGCTTGTCGCCCTGGTGCTCCGCGAGGTCCTCGGAGTGCAGCGGAAGGCGCTCGGTGAGGTACTTGCCGAAGATGTCCTTGGCGGCCTCGGCGTCCGGGCGCTCGATCTTGATCTTGACGTCCAGCCGGCCGGGGCGCAGGATCGCCGGGTCGATCATGTCCTCGCGGTTCGAGGCGCCGATCACGACCACGTTCTCCAGGCCCTCGACGCCGTCGATCTCGGCGAGCAGCTGCGGGACGATGGTGTTCTCCACGTCCGAGCTGACACCGGAGCCCCGGGTGCGGAAGAGGGACTCCATCTCGTCGAAGAAGACGATGACGGGGGTGCCCTCGCCGGCCTTCTCCCGGGCCCGCTGGAAGACCAGGCGGATCTGCCGCTCGGTCTCGCCGACGTACTTGTTCAGCAGCTCCGGGCCCTTGATGTTGAGGAAGAAGCTCTTGCCCGCGGCCTGCCCGGTGACCTCGGCGACCTTCTTGGCCAGCGAGTTCGCCACGGCCTTGGCGATCAGCGTCTTGCCGCATCCGGGGGGTCCGTAGAGCAGCACGCCCTTGGGCGGGCGCAGCTCGTGCTCCCGGAACAGGTCCGGGTAGAGGTACGGGAGCTCGACCGCGTCGCGGATGGCCTCGATCTGGCCCCCGAGGCCGCCGATGGCCTCGTACCCGATGTCGGGCACCTCTTCGAGGACGAGTTCCTCGACCTCGCTCTTGGGCACGACCTCGTAGACGTAGCCGGAGCGCGGTTCGAGCAGCAGCGCGTCGCCGGCGCGGACGGTGACGCCCAGCAGCGGCTCGGCGAGCCGGACGACCCGCTCCTCGTCGGTGTGCCCGAGCACCAGGGCGCGCTCGCCGTCCTCCAGGACCTCCTTGAGGGTGACGATCTCGCCGACGCGCTCGAACAGCATGGCCTCGACCACGTTCAGCGCTTCGTTGAGCATGACTTCCTGGCCGCGCCGGAGCTCGTCGAGCTCGACGCCGGGGCTGACGTTCACGCGGAGCTTGCGGCCGCCGGTGAAGATGTCGGCGGTGCCGTCCTCGTTCGCCTGCAGGAAGACGCCGAAGCCGGCCGGAGGCTGCGCGAGCCGGTCGACCTCCTCCTTGAGGGCCACGATCTGGTCGCGGGCCTCACGGAGCGTGTTGGCCAGTCGCTCGTTCTGGGCGGACACGCCGGCCAGGTTGGTCTGCAGCTCGACGATCCGCTCCTCGAGAATCCTCGTGTGTCGCGGAGAGTCGGCGAGCTTGCGTCGCAGGACGGCGATCTCCTGCTCAAGATAGGCGATCTGCCCGGCCGGGTCGTCGGACCCGCGTCCCGGGCGGATGCCGCGGTTCATGTCGTCGTCGTGGGCTGCCACGGTCCTCACCTCCTCCAAGGGGAGCTGGACGCTTCCAGACCCTACCTGGGTGGGTGTTGATTGAAACCCCTAGATCAGAAAGACGGTCGGGGTGTGTCCGATCTTCACCCTTGCGCTCTCCCTCACGCCAGGGGAATACCCACCGAACATGATTGGAAAGCGGGCGGAGGTAGGCTCACAGTGTTCAACACCCGTCAGAGCCTGCATCGTTCCCGAGCGGCTCGGCACAAAACAGCAGGAGAGATGAGCGTGCAGCAGGAGGCAGGAACCGGCGGCGAGGCGCTCGAGGTCTGGATCGATCAGGACCTGTGCACCGGCGACGGCATCTGCGCCCAGTACGCGCCCGAGGTGTTCGAGCTGGACATCGACGGTCTCGCGTACGTCAAGGGCGCGGACGAGGAACTGCTCCAGGCACCGGGTGCGACGGCCCCGGTCCCGCTGCCGCTGCTGACCGACGTGGTCGACTCGGTCCGGGAGTGCCCGGGCGAGTGCATCCATGTCCGTCGGGTTTCGGACAGGACCGAGGTCCACGGCCCCGACGCGGCGTGAGCGGTTCCCCCCGCACACCCCGCGTGCGCGGGGTTCGAATGTGTGATGCGTCACAGACACCCGATGGTGTGGCTCAGACGCTGCGGGCCCCGGCCGCCTTCGACCGCACGAACACGCCGTCCTTCCACTCCCACTGCGCCTCGCTCTTCAGGTCGGGGCAGCAGGCGGGCACGTCGTCCGTGGAGTAGCCGAGCACGGTGGCGAGCACCGCGCGGTCGCGGATGTCGACCGAGGTGACGGTGGTGCGCTCCCCGGGGCTGACCAGCGTGGCGACGATCCGGGGCCGGGTCGCGCGGGGCCCCTGGGTGAGGACGTAGACGCCGTCGGGCGGAGTGCCCATGGGGGCGTCGCAGTGCACGACGGCGACGGTCTCCGGCCGTCCGTCCCCGTCGAGGTCCCCGGTGGCCGTCCTGACCACCTTCGCCTGTACGGGACCGCAGTCCAGCGGGAAGGCGACACCGGCGGTGGTGGGCGGCACGGCGGACCCGGACACCGAACGGGCCCGGGTGCCGGAGGGCGGCGCGGCCGTCGCCGGATGGGGCTGCAGGAGCGAGGACAGCGCGACGACGCCGGCGACGGCGGTCGCGGTGGCGAGCCAGTGGATCGGGCGCGCCTGGGTATGTGCCAGTTCCGGGACGGCGGAGGGCTGCACTAGGAGTGTCTCCTGCGAGGGCTGTGCCGGTGGGGGTGGCCAGCATCGTGCCACACGTCACAGTGCGAGGGAACGGCGGGGTGGCGGCCGGTCCCGGTCGGCCGCCGAACCGGCCGACAACGTGAGGACGCCGTGGCCGAGTTCCCGCAGGGCTGCGGGAACTCGGCCACGGCGTCGTCGGATTGGCCTCGCGGAGGGCTCCTCCTCAGCGGGGGGTGCCCCCGCCGGCGTTGGGGCCTGAGTAGTCCTCGCCGTAGGCGCCCTTGGCGGGGCGGCGGCGGCGCATCGGCGGCTCGACCCCGTCGGCCAGGCGGCGGGCGGTGAGGAGGAAGCCGGTGTGCCCGATCATCCGGTGATCGGGCCGGACGGCCAGCCCCTCGATGTGCCAGTTGCGGATCATCGTCTCCCAGGCGGTCGGCTCGTTGAAGCCGCCGATCTCGCGGATGGACTCCACGGTCCGGGCGAGCTGGGTGGTGGTGGCGACGTAGCAGCACACGATGCCGCCGGGGACGAGGGCCTTGGAGACGGCCTCCAGGCACTCCCAGGGGGCGAGCATGTCGAGGATGACCCGGTCCACCTCGGTGTCGGACAGGTTGTCCTGCAGGTCGCCCACGGTGAGCCGCCAGGCGGGGTGCGGGCCGCCGAAGTACCGCTCCACGTTGGCCTGCGCGATCTCGGCGAAGTCGGCGCGGCGCTCGTAGGAGTGCAGCATGCCCTGGTCGCCGATGGCGCGCAGCAGGAAGGCGCTGAGCGAGCCGGAGCCGACACCGGCCTCGACGACGCGGGCGCCGGGGAAGATGTCGGCGAAGGCGAGGATCTGCCCCGCGTCCTTCGGGTAGACGACGGCCGCCCCGCGGGGCATGGACAGGACGTAGTCGGGGAGCAGGGGGCGCAGCGCGAGGTAGGCGACGTTCCCGGTGGTGCGGACAACGCTGCCCTCGGGAGCGCCGATCAGTTCGTCGTGCGGGAAGGAACCCTTGTGGGTGTGGAAGTTCTTCCCGGCCTCGAGCGTGAACGTGTAGTGGCGGCCCTTGGGGTCGGTCAGCTGTACCTGGTCCCCGACCTTGAAGGGCCCGCGCCTGCGGGCGGCACCGGTCGGTTCGGACATGTGACCAGCCTACCGGCCTTCACGGACCCCGCCGACCACACTCCTCAGGAGGCGGCCGAGGGCCGGGCCATGGCCCGCACGAAGGCCCGCTCCACGTCCGCGGCGGAGAGCACCCCGTAGATCTCGCCGCCGCCCTCGACGACCAGGTACTCGGTGGCGGGCGTGGCGCGCAGCACCTCCAGCAGGTCCTCTCCGGCGAGTTCCGCGGAGACCCGCATGCCCTCGGTGATCTCCTGCGCGAGCCCGCTCACCGCGACCCAGGGACGGCGGTGCTCGGGGACCCCGGCGATCGCGGCCTCGCGGACGAGGGAGACCGGCGTGCCGACGGCGTCGACGACGACCAGGGCCCGGGCGCCGGCGTCGTTGGCGCGGCGCAGGGCCTCCGACAGCGGGGTGTCGGTGTTCACCGGGACGGCGCGCCGGGTGAGGTTGCGGGCGCGCAGTTCGGGGAGGTGCTCGCGCAGGCGTGCGACGCGCAGGCTGTTGCCGGCGCCGGTCCAGATGATCGCGGCGAGGATCGCGGCGAGCAGCGCGTCCGTGACGGTGTCCATGCCGACGTTGTCCGCGGCGGTGGAGCCGAGGGCGCCGGACTGGGTGAGCAGGGGCAGGCCGACCAGGACGGACACGGCGAGGGCTCGGCCGACCCAGGCGGCGGCGACGGTGCCGCTCATGGGCCGGCCGGTGATCTTCCAGACGACGGCCCGGAGCATCCGGCCGCCGTCCAGCGGCAGGCCGGGCAGCAGGTTGAAGACGGCGACGATGAGGTTGGAGACCATCAGCCCGGCGAGCAGCACTCCGGGCACGGTGCCGGGTTCGACGGGCCGCATGGCCAGGTAGAACACTCCGGCGAGGACCAGGGAGAGCAGCGGGCCGACGAAGGCGAGCACGAACTCGCGGCCGGGCGTCTCGGCCTCCTTCTCGATCTCGGAGACCCCGCCGAAGAACTGGAGCTGGATGCGGCGGACGGGCAGCTTGAAGCGCAGCGCGGCGACCGTGTGGGCCAGCTCGTGGACGAGGACGGAGGCGTAGAAGGCGACGGCGAAGAAGAGGGAGACGAGGTAGCGGGCCGCGCCCAGCTCGGGCAGCACCCGGTCGAGCTGCCCGCCGAACACCCAGGTGATCAGTGCCGCGACGAGGAACCAGCTGGGCGCGACGTACACCGGCACGCCGAACGGGCGGCCCATGAGGAGTCCGCCTCGCGGCTCGGGCCGCTGCGGGGGGTGGGCGCCGGTACCGGAGTGGGCGAGGGTCCGCTCCTGGGCCGCCCCGGGCTCGCCGGTGGTGTGCCGGCCGTCCCGTCCCGCTCCGCGATCCGGTCGCGCCCCGGCGGGCTCCGG